>JAICGQ010000094.1 GCA_025923035.1 Pyrinomonadaceae bacterium
AGCAGCAGACCGATCACGATCAATCCGAGCAACGCTGCGGTCTTAGTGACAGTGAAAGTGTTTTGAATGACTTTGCCGGTTTGCAGTCCGCGCGTGTTGATGAACGTAAGAAACAGGATCATTACGATCGCGACGAATTGCTGCGTAGACAATCTCAACGCATAGCCGTTGAACGACAATCCGACGATCGTGAATGGATGGATAATGACTTGCGCCGGGATGAGGTAGTGGTCGCCGGAGATCCACGGCACGAGCACACCGCTGAAGTTCGCAAACGCCACCGCGACTGCAGCGATCGTTCCCGTTTGGATGATCAGAAAGAGTCCCCAGCCGAAGAGGAACCCGGTCGCCGGTCCGTAAGCTTCCCGGAGGAAAACGTATTGTCCCCCGGCGCGCGGCCACATGGCAGCCAATTCAGCGCAACAAAGCGCGCCAGTGATCGTCAGCACGCCGGCCAGCGCCCACGCGACGATCAGCCAACCCGGGGAACCGACTAACCGCGCCGATTCCGCGGAGGTGATAAAGATCCCCGACCCGATCATCGACCCGACCACGATCATGGTCGCATCAAGCAGACTTAAACCGCGGATGAGTTTGGGGGCGTCCGTGTTCACCACCACCGATATATATGATTGCTTGACACTTGTCGATAGCGTCACCTAGTCTTTCGCCCAATTATGAGGGATGAACTAATCAACAAAATTACCAACAAACAGGCCCAGGCGGGGGTGATCGGGCTCGGTTACGTCGGTTTGCCGTTGCTGGTGGAATTTGCGGCGAAAGGCTTTCGCGCGATCGGTTTCGAGGTCGACGAAAACAAGGCGAAAAGCATCAACGAAGGTCATTCGTACATCGGCGACGTGCCCGCGACCCGGCTCAACGAAATGGTGAAGTCGGAGCGGCTGCGCGCGACGACGGATTTCAATAATCTCAGCGACTGCGACGTCATTATCATCTGCGTCCCCACGCCGCTTCGCAAAACGAAAGAGCCGGACGTTTCCTACATTCTCGCGGCTGCCGAAGAGATTCAAAAACGCTTGCGCCGCGGGCAGTTGATCATTCTGGAATCGACGACGTATCCCGGCACCACCGACGAAGTGTTGTTGCCGATGTTTGAAGAGACGGGTTTGAAACTCGACGAGGATTTCCTGCTCGCGTTTTCACCCGAGCGCGTCGATCCGGGCAATCCGCAGTTCATGACGCATAACATTCCGAAGGTCGTGGGCGGCGTAACGCCGGATTCGACGACGGCCGCAGCGCATCTCTATTCGCAGATCGTCAACGACGTTCATGCCGTTACTTCGGCGCGCGTCGCGGAAGCAGCGAAGCTGCTCGAAAACACGTTTCGCGCTGTAAACATCGGTATGGCGAACGAGATGGCGCGGCTTTGTTACGCGTTGAATATCGACACCTGGGAAGTGATTCGCGCCGCGGCGACAAAGCCGTTCGGGTTCATGGCGTTTTATCCCGGACCCGGAATCGGCGGTCACTGCATCCCGCTCGATCCGCATTACCTGTCGTGGAAAGCGCGGCAGCATGGTTTCGACTCACGCTTCATCAGTCTCGCCGAGGAAGTGAATTCACGCATGCCAGAGCACGTGGTCCAACTCGTCGCCGATGGTCTGAACGACGAACGCAAACCGATGAACGGATCGAATGTTCTGCTGCTGGGTGTCGCGTACAAACGAGACGTTGACGACGTACGCGAGAGCCCGGCGCTTTCGATCATCGACCGGCTCCGTGCGAAAGGCGCGAAGGTGCGCTATCACGATCCGTTTGTGAAAGAGCTTCGTTTCGACGACGCGCATATCGAAGGCAGTGGCGAGCCGTTGTCGTCCGTACCACTCACCGACGACGAGCTGAGAAGCGCTGATTGCCTCGTTATTGTGACTGATCACAGTGACATCGATTACCAACGCGTTTGCTCAGTCGCCCCATTGATTGTTGATACTCGCAATGCCTTGAACGGGGACGTTCGTCGCGGCAGTAAAGCGCGAATCATCCGGTTGTAATCCGTGGTCAAAGTAATCAATGTCGTTGGGGCGCGGCCCAACTTCATGAAGGTTGCGCCGATCGTGGCTGCGATGAAGGCGCGGCCCGAAAACTTTCAGCCGCTCGTGGTCCATACCGGACAACACTACGACGCGGACATGTCTGACTCGTTCTTCCGCGATCTGCAACTTCCTCAACCTGATACTCATCTCGGCGTCGGTTCGGGTTCGCATGCGGTCCAGACTGCGGCGGTGATGGAACGCTTCGAGCCCGTCGTGCTGCGCGAGAAACCGGATTGGGTGCTCGTCGTCGGCGACGTCAATTCGACGATCGCGTGTGCGCTCGTTTGCGTGAAGCTCGGAGTGAAGGTGGCGCACGTCGAGGCGGGCCTGCGCAGCCGGGATCGAACGATGCCGGAAGAGATCAACCGCTTGTTGACGGATCAGATCGCCGATCTGCTTTTCACACCTTCACGCGACGCAGATGACAACCTGCGCGCGGAAGGAATTCCTGAAGAGCGAATTCGTTTCGTCGGGAATGTCATGATCGACTCGCTGCTTCAAAACCTCGAGCGCGCACGTCGTTCAACGGTCAGAAAGGATCTTGGTTTAAGCGATATCGATTACGCGGTGATGACGTTGCACCGTCCATCGAACGTCGACGTGCCGGAGACGTTCGCGCGAATACTCTCGGCGTTGGAAACGATCACCGCACAGCTTCCCGTCATTTTTCCAGTGCATCCGCGGACGCGCAAGACGATCGCGACGCTCGGTTTGAGCGAACGCGTTGGTGCGATGAGGAATTTGCGCGTCGTCGATCCGCTTGGTTATCTGGATTTTCTTGCACTTTACAGCCAGGCGCGGCTTGTGTTGACTGACTCGGGCGGCATCCAGGAAGAGACGACGGCGCTCGGGATTCCCTGTCTCACCTTGCGCGAGAATACCGAGCGTCCGATCACTGTGGAGTTGGGAACGAACGTCGTCGTTGGTACCGAAACGGCGCGGATAGTGAACGCCGCGTCGGCTGCGTTGAATGGAGCAGCAAGGAAAACTGTTCAGCAACTGCCGCTGTGGGATGGTCACACGTCTGAACGCATCCTTGACGTACTCGAAGACGTCTAGATGGGCATGCTGCGAAAAATCAAACGCGCCCTGCGTGGAGAAATAGATCCCGCCACGGCTGCGTTGGAAGTTCTGCGCCGCACTCGCGCCTCATGGCAGCAGCGTCAAGAACGCGCGAACCTCGATCGCGAAGATCCGTTGAATTTGCGTTCACCTGTTCGCACGCCGAAGTTCTTTCGTTTGGAGTCAAACGAAGTTCCCCCGATTACGCTCAACCATCCAAGCGAATGGAATCGCGATCCACGATCGGGTTACCTCTGGCCGCTCGATTACCACCGCGATCTTAAGCTGATGCGATCGGACGGATCCGATATTCGCGTCGTGTGGGAACTGAACCGCCTCGGTCATTTCATCACGCTCGGCCGCGCTTACAAGCTCACTAAAGACGAGCGCTTCGCTGTCGCCTTCATGGACCAGCTCAAAAGCTGGCACGAACAGAATCCGTATGGCCGTGGTCCAAACTGGCAGTGCGCAATGGAAGTCGCCTTGCGCGCCATCAATTTGATCGCTGCGCGCGAAATGTTCCGTGAGTCGACGCAAGTTGACACGCAGTTCCTATTGCGGCTGTTTCAACAACACGGCAACTACATCTCACGCAATCTCGAGTTCTCCTACATTGCGACGAGCAACCACTACCTCTCCGACGTCGCCGGATTACTCTGGATAGGCGTGATGGTACCTGAGATTCGCGATGCCGATCGCTGGCGTGAGTTTGGCTTGAGGGAAATGCTTTGCGAGATGGACAAGCAGGTGCTGCCCGACGGCGCAGATTTTGAATCGTCGACTGGTTATCACCGCTTTGTAACCGAACTGTTTCTCTATTCGTTTGTCTTGTGCCGTGAGAACGGAATCGACATCGACGCAAAATACTGGTCGAAGCTTCGCGCGATGCTTTTGTACATTCGTGCTTACGTGCGTCCGGACGGATTCGCGCCGTTAATCGGCGACACGGACGGCGGACAGTTTCTGCCGCTCGAGCAAAGGAGCGCGGACGATCACCGTTATCTGTTGAAAGTTGCCGCCGAATTATTGAACGATCCGGCATTGCGTGATGCGGAGACCGGCTCGAAAGCGTTTCCGCATGCCGGCATTTACATCATGCGTCACGATGATCTTTATCTCTGCTTCAACGCGAGTGGCGCAGGCATCAACGGCCGCGGATCGCATGGACACAACGACGCGTTGAGTATCGAAGTGTCGGCGCGAGGACGTGCGTTCATCGTCGATCCCGGCACGTACATGTACACCGGCGATCTGAAACGGCGTCACGACTTTCGGTCGACTGCCTATCACTCGACGGTGCAGATCGACGGTGTCGAACAGAACACGATCAAACGTGAGATGCCGTTCATCATCGGCGACGAAGCGCGCCCGCGCGTGTTGCACTGGAATGAGCACAAAATCGTCGCGGAACATTACGGTTATCAACGACTAGAAAATCCGGTTATTCACCGCCGCACTGTGACTTTCGACAAGTCGGAACCCTCGTGGTTGATTGAAGACGAGTTTCTCGGGAACGCGGTCGATCATGAATTTGAGGTACGGCTCCATTTCGCGCCGGGTCTACAAGTAAACACGGATGACATGAATGTCCAGGTTCGCGATCCCGATACCAAGTTGACTTTGATTGTCCATTCGTTGAGTCTTTCCGTTTCGCCCGCGCTGGAACAGCAGTTCACCTCGCGTAATTATGGCGAACTCGAAGAATCGCTTACGGCGTGTTGGCGTTTTTCCGGCCCACCACGCAAGCTGAGTTGGAAACTGAGTCTTTAAGATGTGCGGAATCTGCGGAGTTTGGGAATACGGCGCCAGCGAGGGTACGGTCGATCCTTCGCTGCTGGTGCGCATGCGCGATGAGATGACGCATCGCGGCCCGGACGATTCCGGCGAGCTCGTATTCGACGAACGTCGCGGCGGATTTGGCTTTCGCCGTCTTTCGATCATCGACCTCTCACCCGCCGGTCATCAGCCGATGCACGGCTGTGACGATCAGACGTGGCTCGTCTTCAACGGCGAGATCTACAACCACGAAACGCTTCGCACGGGACTCGAACAACGCGGACATCGCTACGCCTCACGCACGGACTCGGAAACGATCCTGCACCTCTACGAAGAACGCGGTCTCGACTTCATTAACGACATCGAAGGCGACTATGCGATCGCAATCTGGGACGCGCGCGAACAACAACTCGTGCTCGTCCGCGATCGCATTGGCGTCAAACCGCTTTACTTCTATCATCGCGACGGCCGCTTCATCTTCGCTTCCGAGATCAAAGCGATCCTGCAGCATCCCGCGGTGACGCCGGACATCGATGAGCAGCAGCTCTACCACTATCTGACTTTCCTCACGACGCCCGCGCCCGCAACGCTCTTTCGCGACATTCGAAAACTTCCCGCGGGCCATTTCCTGGTTCTCAAACGCGACGGCTCGCTCAACATTCAGCGTTACTGGGACGCGCTGCCTCCGTCGCACATGCCGGCAGCGAGCGAGGCCGATCACCGCGCGGAAATCCTGCGTCTGCTGCGCGACTCGATTAGCAAACGCATGATGTCAGACGTGCCGTTCGGAGTGTTTCTCTCGGGCGGCGTGGATTCGTCGGCGAACGTGGCACTCATGTCTGAACTGATGACGCGGCCGGTCGAGACCTTCACCGTTGGCTTCAGCGACGCCGAGTACCTGAACGAGCTCGATTCCGCGCGTCGCATCGCGAAGCAGTTCGCTACGAACCATCACGAAGTGATCATCTCTGAAAAGGAGATGCACGAGTTTCTGCCGAGTCTCGTCTTTCACCAGGACGAACCGATCGCCGACCCTGTTTGCGTGCCGCTCTATTACGTTTCGAAACTCGCGCGTGATTCGGGAACAATCGTCGTGCAAGTCGGTGAGGGATCGGACGAGATCTTCAGCGGTTACGAAAACTACGTGCGGCACTTGCGGATCTACGAAGGCTTCTGGCGACATGCGGAAGCGTTGCCGCGCGGTCTGCGTCGCGCGTTGTCGAATCTTTCGCGTCCGGCTCTCGAAGCGACGGGCCGCAAACGCGCCGCGATCGAACTGATCAGGCGCCTGGGCGCCGACGAACCACTTTTCTGGGGCGGCGTGGTGGTGTACGACGAATCGTTCAAGCCGCGCGTGTTGTCGCAGCAGATGCGCGAGCGAATGAATGGTCTATCGTCGTTGCAGGTTGTCGAGCCGTATCTGAACCACATCGAGCGCGAGCGTCCGGACTCCGACTTTCTCGCGCGCATGACGTACCTGGAGTTGAAGCTGCGTTTGCCGGAGTTGCTGCTGATGCGCGTCGATAAGATCACGATGGCGACGAGCGTCGAAGCGCGCGTGCCGTTTTTGGACCATCATCTCGTGGAGTACGCGCTTGGGTTGCCGCGCTCGTTGAAGGTGCAGGGCGTGACGGGCAAACACATTCTGAAACGCGCGCTGGAAGAGGTCCTGCCGCACGATCTGCTGTACGAACGCAAGCGCGGGTTTGGCGCGCCGGTGCGCGAGTGGTTTCGCGAAGGTCTCGGCGGGTGGTTTGACAAGCATGTCATGAATTCGACGATGCGGCGGCGCAATTTTCTTGATTACGATTTCGTCGGGCGCATGTTGGACCAGCATCGCAACCAAACGAACGACTGGGGCTTTCATCTCTGGGCGCTGCTTAATCTGAGTCTCTGGTATGAACGCTGGATTGACCCGGCTTAAATCTCAGGTAGCGTGGACGTTTGCGACGCGCATTTTGATGATCGTCAACAGCGTCGTCGCCGGGATTATTGTCGCGCACTGGCTGGGCGCGGCAGGCACGGGCCAGTTGGCGGTCATCAACGTGACGATCGCGACCGTCGTCCAGGTTTGCAGTTTTGGTCTGCCTTCCGCGAACACTTACTTCATCGCGCAGGACTCAAAACAGCTTCGCACTGCCGCGAGCAATTCGTTGATCTTTGTTCTTGTTGTCGGAACGACGCTGGCGATCGGCGTTAGTTACCTCGCGAAGACGCGCATTGAGTGGTTTGGGTATCTTCCCGCCAACCTGATCGAGCTCGCGTCTGTTTCGATTCCCGCTCAACTGATCACGCTCGTTGGCCTGAACATTCTGCTCGCGGTCGGGAAGATACGCGAGTTCAACCTGCTCGATCTCATTGGTCAATCATTTGTGCTAATCAACGCGGTGCTGGCGCTGGTCGTGCTGCGTTTCGGGTTGACGATGCTCGTGTTTCTCAACGTTGTGGCGGCGGTACTCGTGAGCATTGTCGTCGGTATGTTGATCGTGAACGCAGCGTGGAACCTTGAGCGTTCGCGCTGGCGACCTGACGCTTCGCTGCTGGCGCGAATGGTCCGTTATGGAATCAAGTTTCACATTGCGACGCTGGCGGGAGCGATCATCTTTCGCGCTGATTTGCTGGTGGTGAATCACTTTCACGGCGCGGCGGAGGCCGGTGTTTACAGTGTCGCTACGCAGTTCGGGATGTTGTTAATGTTGCTGCCGGGCGTCATCGCGACGCTGCTGTTTCCGCGTGTCACCGCGGAGCAGGACGCGCGCGGGGCAACGACGGCGCTCGTGACACGATACACGGCGTTCGTCACGCTCTTCTGTTGCCTGGCCGCGGTGCCGTTTAGTTTCTTGTTACCGTTGATTTACGGTCCGGAGTTTACAGCAGCGTCGCGGTTGTTGTTGATACTGCTTCCAGGTGTATACCTCGTCGGCTTGGAATCGGTGCTGGTCCAACATTTCAGTGCGCTCGGATTGCCCCGAATCATTCCCTTCTACTGGATCGTGACCTTGATCATTAACGTCGTGCTTGTCTTCTTGTGGGTACCGCGAATGGGTGCGCAGGGAGCGGCCGTCGCTTCGACGCTGAGTTACGCATTGATCTTTGCGTTTGTGACGCGCGAATTTTTCAGGTTGACCGGGCAATCGTTTTCGAGCGTCTTCATACTGAAGCGAAGCGAGTTGCGACAGTTATTTAGTCTATCGACGTTTGTCGGAGCGCGCGGATGAAAGTCGTCCTGCTAGCGCTCAGCGGCGGTTCGGGTCGCGACAAACTCGCCCAACTGTTTCCCGACGCCTTAATCGAAACAATCTCCCGAACCGAATTTGAAACCGGTGGTTTGCGGCAGCGGCTCGCGTCGTTGCGCGCACGCCGGCCTGACGTGTTTGCGATCGCGACGGAACGTTTGTCGTGGCAGCGCGGGCAGAACCTGTTCATGATCTTTGGCGCCCTGGCTGGTGCACGCGAGGTCGTGATGATCGATTCGCATGGCGCGTGCCGGAGTGCATCGCGTTTCGATCTGCTCGCGGCTGCACCAGCGGCGCTGTTGGACGAAGCGGTTACCGGATTGACGGACTTGCTGTATTCGCGGCGTGAACTTCTGTCACTTGAACATGAGAAATACGAGTTCACAAAAACAAACACGAATCGGGTTGTCTATCTTCGTTCCACACCTGGACCAGGAACGCAGGCCGGAGGCGCCGCCAGTCATATCAGAGGTGTCGTCGACGGCCTGACAAAACTTGGCACGGACGTTCAGATTATTAGCAACGATGCGATCGCCGGTTTCGACCAACAACGGTTGACGATCATTCCGCCGGAGACTGTCGGCGCCACGCGCGCGCTGTTCGACATTCACAACAATCTTGTGTTTACGCGCGCCGCCGTTCCGCTGATCGAGCAGGCGGCGCCGGATTTCATCTACCAACGATACGCGCGATTCAGTTGGGCCGGTGTCGTCGCTGCCGCGCGTATTCGGCGGCCACTGTTTCTCGAATACAACGGGTCGGAAGTTTGGGTCGGACGTCACTGGGACCGCGTCGGGAGTCTCGATCTGCTGGAGCGATACGAGCAATTGAACCTTCGCGCCGCGGCGCGTATTTTTGTCGTCTCGGACGTCGAACGGAAGAACCTGGAGGCGCGTGGAGTTCCGGCTGAAAAAATTGTCGTCAATCCAAACGGCGTTGATACCGAGTTGTTTCGACCGGGAATGGACGGTCATGAATTTCGCGACCTGTACGGGATCGGCGACGCGGAAGTGGTAGCCGGGTTTGTCGGCACTTTTGGTCCGTGGCACGGCGTGGTCCAACTCGCCGAAGCGATCAAACGAATTCCAGCAAACGTGCCGGTAACTTTTCTGCTCGTCGGCAGTGGCAGTTTGTATGGCGAGGTCGAGCGTCTGTTGCAGGATGAGATTGGATCGCTGAGCGTGATTTTAACAGGCACTGTTCCGCACGAGCGCGTACCGAAACTGCTCGCCGCTTGCGATATTCTTGTGTCGCCTCATATACCGCTGGCGGACGGCAGTGACTTCTTCGGCTCGCCGACGAAGATTTTCGAGTACATGGCGATGGGCAAAGGCATTGTCGCGAGCCGTTTGGGACAGATCGGCGAGGTGCTCGCAGACGATGACACTGCGTTGCTGGTGGAGCCCGGAAACGTTCCGGAACTCGCACGCGCGATTACCAGGCTGGTTGACTCACGTGAGTTGCGCGAACGTCTCGGCGCACGCGCCCGCAAAGTTGCGGTGCAGAACCATACGTGGACGCGCAACGCCGAGCGAGTGTTGCAGGCATACAATTCGTTAAACGATGAGCAGTCTCGCTGAAGAAAAAATTCGGGCGCGTGAGCAGTGGAGCCAGGACCCATGTGGCGCCGAGTACGATCGCGAGCACGAGCTGGGGACGCGCGAGTTTTTTGATTCTGTCGAGCGGCATCGTTACAAGGAGTATGCGCCGTGGATGCCGCGGTTGATGGAGTTTGATAAGTTTCGCGGCAAATGCTTGCTCGAGATCGGTTGCGGGATGGGCACCGACCTGTTGCAATTTGCGCGTGGTGGCGCGCGTTGCACCGGCATCGATCTGACCCCGCGATCGGTCGAGATCACGCGTCACCGATTCAAGCTGTACGGGGCAGACGGCACGTTCATGATCTCCGATGGTGAGCGTTTACCGTTTCGCGCCGAAAGCTTCGACGTGGTCTACTCGAACGGCGTGTTGCATCACACGCCTGACACGGCGGGTGCGATTCGCGAGGTGTACCGCGTACTGCGACCAGGTGGAGTTGCGAAAGTTATGCTTTACCATCGCCACTCGCTCAACTACTGGGTCGAAATCGTGCTGCGACGCGGGTTGTTGGGTGGCGAGTTTTTGCGCGGGCGTTCCGCGGAAGACATAATGAGCCGCGTGATTGAGTTCAGCGATCACGATGCGCGGCCGCTCGTGAAAGTCTACAGCCGGTCGCAGACGCAGGCGCTGTTCAGTATGTTTCGCGACGTCGTCATCGACGTCGAACAGCTAACTCGCGAGGAGCTGCGATTCCTGTCGCCGCTTGTTTCTGCGAAAATGTTCGAGCGGCTGAGCAAGCGTGTTGGTTGGAACGTGATCGTCACGGCAACGAAATAAACCGCGGATTTTTGGGTAGGAAATGCTGCTCTCAGTTATCGTTCCGTGCTACAACGAACAAGACGTGCTGCGCGCGACTCACGAGCGTCTCACGTCCGTCCTCTCCGCCCTGTCGCTGGATTACGAACTGCTGTTCGTCAACGACGGCAGTCGCGACGACACGCAACTCATCCTGACTGAACTCCAACTCATCGACCCGCACGTTCGCGTGCTGCTGCTGTCGCGCAACTTCGGCCACCAGATCGCCGTCACCGCCGGATTGGAAGAAGCTTCCGGCGACGCGATCGTGATCATCGACGCCGACCTGCAAGACCCGCCCGAAGTGATCCCGCAGATGGTCCAACTGTGGCGCGACGGCAACGACGTCGTTTACGGAATGCGCACCGATCGCAAAGGCGAAAGCACGTTCAAACTCTGGACCGCGAAGATCTTCTACCGTCTCATCAATCGACTCTCCGAAACGAAGATGCCGTTCGACACGGGCGACTTCCGGCTGCTCGATCGGCGCGTCGTCGACGCGGTCAACTCAATGCCTGAACGCGCTCGGTTCCTGCGAGGCATGGTGAGTTGGACCGGCTTCAGGCAGGTGTCGCTGCCGTACGCACGAGCGCCGCGTCACGCAGGCACGACGAAGTATCCACTTACGAAGATGTTTCGCTTCGCGATGGACGGCATCATCTCGTTTTCGCTCGTACCGTTGAAACTCGCGATCTGGACCGGCTTTCTCGCGATCTGCATAGCTGTCGCGGGAATCGTCGCCGCCATCATCGATCGCATGCTGAACCGGGACCTGCCGCGCGGCTGGGCTTCGCTGTTCGTCGCAGTGCTTTTCATGGGCGGCGTGCAACTCGTTTCCCTCGGCATCATCGGCGAGTATCTCGGCCGCATTTACACCGAAGTAAAAGGCCGGCCGCTTTACGTGGTCCAGGAGCGACTCGGCTTTCCTGCCAGGCAAACCGGATCAAAACGCAAAGAGGTGAGTTCTGTTGTCTAGCCACGTCGACGCGCCTCGATCCCGCGCCGCGATTCGAAAAATACTGCCGGTACTGCTCGTCCTGGTAACACTGCTGAGTATTCGTGTACTCACGCTGATGTTCATGCGCGCGCATCTCCACGACCCCGCGTGGTTTCAAACGGGCTCGTACGCAAAGTTCGATCGCCAGGCGCGCGATATTCTCGACGGCAAGCAGCGAGTGTTCTTCATCGACGACCCGACGCGTACGGACCTGGTGCAGTATCCGCCCGCGTTTCCGACGTTTGTGGCGGTGATTTACGGCGTCACCGGTGAACGCTCGCCTTACGTAGTGCAGTTGGTCCAGTGGACCATCGACCTGGTGCTGTCGTTGTTTTTGATCGCGGGAATGACGGTGACCGCATTCGGTTGGCGGGCAGGGATCGCGGCAGGTTTTCTCGTGGCGCTGTCCCCGCTGTTCGCGATGTATGCGGCGTATCCTTCCGCGGACGCTCCGGCGATGTGGTTTGTACTCGCGGGAAACTGGTTGCTGCTGCTCGCCGCCAAACGCAACAACGTCTGGCTGGCACTCGGCGCGGGAGCGTTACTGGGCATTGCGTGTTGGACTCGAGTCAATCCGCTGTATCTGGCGGTGGGCTGGGCCATCGTCATGCTGATCCTGCGAGTGACATGGAGGCGACGTCTCGCAATGAGCGCTGCCGTTCTGTTAGCGACCGCGCTCGTCATCTCGCCGATCGTCGTGCGTAACTATCTGACGTTCCCCGATTTCACGCCTACCGGTGGGACAATCGGCGTCAACCTCTGGGAAGGACTGGGAGAGACCGAGCTCGGCCGGCAACACGGCTTTCGAGTCAACGACGCGGAACTGATCGAGCACGAGCGCATAAAGATGGGGTGGCCTGCGGACAAATACTTTGAGTCGCAGTGGCCCGACGGCATTCGCCGCGACCAGGAACGCACACGCGAATCGCTCGCGTTTATCAAGCAACGTCCGGTGTGGTTCGCCCGCACGATGGTTCGGCGTATGTGGGGCATGTTGAAGGTCGCGGGCGATCCCGTCCCCTATTCAGGTATTTCCGGATTCAACGTCACGAGCCGGAAGTGTCTACCGCCGGCGTGGCAAGGCGGCGCGGTCGGATTCGGTGTGAACTTTCTCGGCATGATTCAAAGCGTGGCGAGATACCTTTTCCTGCCGCTGGCGGCCTTCGGAATTTACGTGGCCGCGCGCAGGGACGTAATTGTAACGCTCGTTTTTCTCGTTACGGTTCTCTACTACCTCGTGCCGGGCACGGTGGGGCACGCGGAGATTCGCTACATGCTGCCGATGCACGGCGTGCTGACTGTGTTTGCGGCGGTGGCAGTCGATCGGATATTACAAATAGTTATTCGATGAGTACTGACGTAAAAAGCATCACCAACCCGCTCCCTCGCGAGATGGTGAAGAACACCTACCCGATTCTGTACGAGGTAGAGCAATCGCACTGGTGGTTCATCGGCAGGCGGCGCATCCTCGCGGGATTTATCGAAAAGATCTGCCGTGAGGTAACTGACCGTCGCCCGCGAATCCTCGATGTGGGTTGCGGTACGGGCGCCAACCTGTTGATGCTTTCGCAATACGGCGAGGCGGAAGGAGTTGACGTTTCTGAGGACGCACTGGCGTTTTGTCGTGCGCGCGGGCTCGACCGAGTGAGACTCGGAGCGGCCGAGGAGCTGCCTTACGAAGACGGCACGTTTGATCTCGTCACGGCCCTCGACGTCGTGGAGCACATGGACGACGACGTCGCCGGGCTGAAGGAAATGCGGCGCGTGTTGCGCCCCGGCGGACGCGTGTTGCTGTTTGTTCCGACGTTCATGTTTTTGTGGGGCTTGCAGGACGACGTCAGCCATCACCGGCGGCGTTATCGTTTGCCGGAACTGCACCGCGCGCTCGAGCAGGCTGGTCTCGAAGTCGAACGCTCGACGTATGCGAACATCACGTTCTTCATGCCGATCCTGCTGGCACGAAAACTGATGCGCCTCACCGGAATCAAAGCCGACTCCGAAAACAATATCAACGTGCCTGCGCTGAACGGCGTGCTCGGGAAGTTACTCGGCGCCGAAAGCACGGTGCTGCGATACATCAACTTGCCGTTTGGTGTCTCCGGCCTCTGCGTCGCGCGTGTGAAGAAATAGTGCGATGCTGCTCAATCGCTCGATAATCTGCTTTGGCGGTGAAGACTGGTGGTATCACCATCCGCACTCCAAAGCGCACCTGATGCGCAAGTTTGCGCGCGCGGGAAACAAAGTCATCTTCGTCAACTCGATCTCGATGGGCCTGCCGGCGTTGGCCCATAAGGACCTGCTGCCGCGCATCAAACGCAAGCTCGGAAGTTATTCCAAACTCGCGCGCCAAACGGAAGAAGGCATAACGGTCGTGTCGCCCGCGAGCCTGCCGTTCTTCGGCAGCGCTACCGCGCGAGCGATCAACCGACGCGCGTTGAGTGCGCAGATCGGCCGGCTCGCACGCAATCGCGGACTGTCGAAGCCGATACTCTGGATCGCGATTCCCACGGCGGCCGAGATGATTGGGACGCTCGATGAGTCGATGGTGGTCTATCATGTGTCCGACAAGTATGATGCGAACACGATGGACCACGCTACGGATCCGGCGCTGATTCGCCGGCTCCACGAACACGCGATCGACGCCGCCGACCTCGTCTTCTACTCCGGACGAAAACTGTTTGACGAAGCGACACTCGGGCGCGATCGTTCTTACCTGCTGGAGCAGGGCGTCGATTACGATCACTGGCGACACGTCGGCAACGGCAACCTCAGCGTCGCGCCTGAAATCGCGCGTATTCCGCGTCCGCGTCTGGGATACTTCGGTGCGATCGAGCCGTGGCTGGTGGACCAGGAACTGATCAAGCGCGCGGCGCGCGAGCGGCCGGAATGGCAATGGGTTTTCATTGGTAACAAGTCTCGCGGGCTGGAGATTGAAGGTTTGCCAAACACGCACTTTCTGCCGCCGGTGCC
>JAICGQ010000095.1 GCA_025923035.1 Pyrinomonadaceae bacterium
ACGAAAACCCAGATGGCAGGTGGAGGTGTCAACCGGCTGGGCCATTCGTGCGGCGGGGCGATAGCGCTGGCAATAGTTGGGCGCGCAAAGATACGAGCCACCTTTCATCACTCGCCGGGGAATCTTCACGTTCGGCAGGCGCGGGTCATAACTCTTTTCGCGATCACCACCACGTGGATTGATGTTCGCGCAACAGCTCTGCTCGATCTCGTTGTGCTGCTGATACCAGTCGATGGTCCACTGCCAAACATTTCCCGCCATGTCGTAAAGCCCGTAGCCATTCGGCGGGAACGAACCGACTGGGGCGGTCCATTCAAATCCATCCGCCAACAAATTCTCGTTGGGAAAGTCGCCTTGCCACGTGTTCGCCAGCAGCTGTCCCTCAGGCTCGAACTCATTGCCCCAAACGTACGTTGCGCCATCCAGTCCGCCCCGGGCCGCAAACTCCCATTCCGCCTCCGTCGGCAACCCTTTCCCCGCCCACGTCGCATAAGCACAGGCGTCTTCGAAGGCGACATGGACCACCGGATGTTTCGCGAGCCCTTTTAACGTCGAGCCTGGTCCAAGCGGATGCCGCCAGCTCGCGCCGGGCACGTAAGTCCACCAATGGTAGACATCACGTAGATCGACTTTGTATCCGGGACGGCGAAACACAACCGACGCCGGCACGAGGAGTTCCGGTTTGGCGCCGGGATAATCCTTTGGATTCGGCGCCCGCTCCGCCGACGTTACGTAGTTTGTTTCCTCGACGAACCGCGAAAACTGCGCATTCGTCACCGTGTACTGGTCCATCCAGAAACCGTCAACAGTGACAGCATGCGCCGGTGCTTCTTCCGGGTAATGATCGTTCGACCCCATCATGAACGTGCCCCCAGGGATCCACACCATGTCCCTGGCCGGCGGCTTCTTACTCATGACAACGGCTCCTGTAGACACCCGGGCCATGTCCCTTAGTTCGCGTTTTCCGCGACAAACTCAACAGTCACCTTGCTGCGGGCCTGGCTCTTTACTTCGAAATTGAGTTTGTCGATCGTCTTCCCATCCGGCTTCAGGAACAACTTGCCGGTTCCTTTAGCGTTGTTCGCCACTGTCCCGCCGGTAATCTTCAGGTTTATTCCCTGGCTAAGATCCGACGGCTTGGTCCAGCGACCCTGCGCCATCAATTGCATGTCAGTGATGACCACGATCTCCGCTTCGCCGTTCTCTCTTAAGGTCACGACGACGGAGTGAAGCGGACGTTTTCTCTCTTCGACTCCCGGATTGGTAACCGTGATGGTGCCCTGACCTTTGGCAGTCGCAGTCAACGAAGTCAGCTTTTGTATCGCTGCCGTCGCCGGAAGCCACCCAAGTAAAGCGACCAAGAGAATGAATCCGGTCAATAGCTTTGCTTTCATGTTTGATTCCTCACATCGAATACCGGTCTTCCGGTTCGTAAAGCTCACGGACCGACGCAGACGTGAACCACTCACCGGCGTATGCCTTCTCGACCGCCTGGGCCAGATCGGTACTCATCTGCTGTTTGAGCACATAGCCCAGTGCTCCTGCATCACGCGCTGCCCTGACAAAGTCGGGGTCGTTGTGGACAGTGATGAAAACGATCTTCGTCGGGCAAGCTGTCTTCTTGAGGATACCAGCGGCTTCGATGCCACTGATGACAGGCAGCGAAAGATCCACGACCAGAACGTCGGGTTGCATGGAGTCGGTCGCTTCCAGCAGCGCACGGCCATCATTCACCGTTCCGACGACGTCGTAGTTTTTCGAAAGGAGACGCACCACGCTGCTCCTGACTGCAGCGTGGTCCTCTGCCACCAATACACGAATCCTGCTCAACGTATCCCCCGTTGTCATTCCACCGTATGGGCGATCTGCGCTGAGAACAACTGGCAGAATTAACAGTGGTTGCAGTCCAAGACACCCGGGTGTCGGGTTTGAACTGATATCGTTATCAGCTCTAATTCGGGAGGGGAATTCGCGCTTCGATCTGAGTGCCCCGGTTGGGCCGCGATCGAATGATCAATTTGCCGTTGGCCAGCCGTAAACGCTCCTGCATGCTGATCAACCCCAGCCGGCCTTTCTGCTTCGCGACGTCCACACTGAACCCTCTGCCGGAATCGGTGACGAGGAGATACAGCACTTGCTTGCGACACCTGAGCTGCACTCGCGCGGTCACGGCGCCGGAGTGTTTGATCACATTGCTCAACGCTTCCTGCACGACGCGATAAGCGCAGAGCGCCAGTTCTTTGTCGAGGTGTTCAAATTCCGCGACGTCGTTGTTGTTGACGAACTCGATCTGCAATCCACGCCGTCCCGACAACTCATGACATAAGCTCTTCACGGCCGGCAGTAGTCCAAGGTAGTCCAACTTCGACGGGTGCAGCCGGTGCGACAACCCGTGAACGTCGGCTGATACGTCCTGGAGTCTCAACGAGAACGCGCTCAACTGTTGCGACAGGTCGCCGTGAATTTGTCCGAATTCCTGTAGATCGACGCAAAGCAGTGCGAGTTTTTGATTCAGACCATCGTGCAACTCGCGAGCGATGCGATTGCGTTCCTCTTCCTGCGCGCGAATCAAGCGAGCGCTCACGTCGCGCAGTTGTTGCTCGGAACGACGCTGTTCCGTGATGTCGTCGGAGATCACGAGGATGCAAGGTTCGCCATCGATGTCGACGAGATCCGCCGATGAGAGCCAGATCAGCGTTTGGTCTTTTGCGCCGCGCAATGCAGTTTCGAAATTGCGGACGAGTCCATCGCTCTTGAGTCTTCTTACCAGTTCGGCGCGCTGGGCGCTGTTCTTCCAGATGCCCAGCTCGAGTGAGCTTTTACCGATCACCTGATGACGTTCGTATCCGAGGAGCGAAAGAAAACTCGGATTCACGTCGATGTAACGACCCTCCGCCAGGGTCGTGATGCTCATCGGCTGGAGGCTGTTCTTGAACACCTGGAAAAACAGTCGTTCCGAATCGTGCCAGCCTAATCGTTGCGCAATCGGGGGCAACGACGGACGCCAACTGGCGTGCGCGGTAGTTGCTCCCTTCGGCGACGGGGAAAAGTCCACTTTGACGACCGTGTTGTTTGGTCTTGGGGAACTCATCGCTTTTCACCTTTCGCGTGAAAGTTTCGCGCCCTGATTGCTTCTACAGAACGCGAGCCCTCGAGTTGATCGAGTACGTAAAACTCCACAGTTTCCGGTTGCTCCAGTAGACTCATCGCGCCAACCATCACTGCAAACTCGTTTGACCCCAGGTGCTTGTCGAGGTGGTCGCGGCTGTCCCACTCCTGAATCAGGATTACCGCCTCGTCGTTTCCCACTTCGCGGTAAACCCGACAGCTCTTGCATCCTTGTCCGCACTGGATCGGATCGGAAAGTGAGCGGAACGTTTGCATGAGCTCGCGGCGATTCCCGGGGGTCGTTTGCATTCTGATGGTCGTAACGATCATCCGCGTTAACTCCGTGGCTTGCTAAGTTGGTCGGCGGTGTCTTTTTCATTGCGAACTTTGGGCCACAGAAAACCCGCTGTTTTGCGAGGATCCCAATAGTCATCCCCACAATATGTCGCGGCACCACGATATTTCGTGGATCTGGTAACTTTCGTGCTAAGAAGAATTACGGTAATCGGGAGGAGGGGACTAATTCTTCGAAGCTGAAACCACAGAGAACTGAGGCTTCGGTCG
This sequence comes from Pyrinomonadaceae bacterium, assembly GCA_025923035.1. Lineage (GTDB taxonomy): Bacteria > Acidobacteriota > Blastocatellia > Pyrinomonadales > Pyrinomonadaceae > PSRF01. The sequence continues at coordinate 3,673 of JAICGQ010000095.1, forward strand.
TTTAATGCCGAGCTTGTTCATGCGACTTCGCAGCGTGCTGGAATTGAGCGCCAAAACTTCTGCGGCGCCACTTGGTCCCTCGATGCGCCATTCGCATGCGTCCAGCACAGCCACGATGTGATCGCGCTCGACGTCTTCGAGTTTTGAGAGAGGTTTGTGATGTCCGTTCCCGTTGCCGTTGACGGGTAGTTGCAGTTCGCTATCGAGCTTGTCGGCGAGTTGTAAAACCGTGCCGTTGCTGTTGATCAGCGCTCGCTCGACAACGTTGGCCAACTCGCGCACGTTACCTGGCCAATAATAGTTCTCCAGCGCCTGCAAGGTTTGCGGAGAGATTGTTTTCACGATGCGACCGAGCTTTCGATTCGCCTGGTCGACGAAGAAGTTGACGAGTAGTGCGATGTCCGACTTGCGCTGCCGCAGCGGCGGCACGGTTATCGGGAAGACGTTGAGTCGATACCAGAGATCTTCGCGAAACGTTCCGTTCTGAACCTCCGCTTTCAAATTTCGATTGGTGGCGGCGATGATGCGCACGTCGACTTTGCGCGTTTGCGAGCTGCCGAGTCGTTCAAACTCACCTTCCTGAAGCACGCGCAACAGTTTCACTTGTAGTTCCAATGGGAGTTCGCCGATCTCGTCGAGGAAGAGTGTTGCTCCGTCGGCGAGTTCGAACCGTCCGATCTTGCGAGTCTGCGCGCCGGTGAAGGCGCCTTTCTCATGACCAAACAGTTCGCTCTCGATCAGGTTCGCGGGCAGGGCAGCGCAGTTGATCTTTACTATCGGCCGGTCTTTGCGCGGACTGGCGTTGTGAATCGCGCGCGCTACTAACTCCTTACCGGTTCCGGTTTCGCCCTGGATCAGGACGCTTGCGTCTGTCGGCGCGACTTGCTGGATCTTGAACAGCACGTACTTGATCTCGTCGCTGTGGCCGATGATGTCCTCAAACTCGTGTCTCAGTTCGACGTATTCGCGAAGATAGACGTTCTCCTTTTGGAACTGGTCCTTTAATTGTTCGACCTGGATCAGCGCGTTACGTAAACCTTCCTCCGCGATTTTGCGCTCGGTGATGTCGAGCGTGACGCCGCGTAGACCGACGGGCACTTTGTTTTCGTCGAAGATCACGGAAAGATGCGCTTCCACCCACAGCAGGCGTCCGTCCTTTGTTTTCCAGTGATGTTGAACGACACCGCCGGTGCCGCTCGCAAAGATCTCGTCGTTGAGACGCAGACTCTGTTCACGCTCTTCTTCAGGAATGATCTTCAGCCAGAAGCGCGGTTCCGACATCCACTCCTGCACTGTGTAGCCGAGCATCTTCTCAACGTGTTGACTGACGAAGTGCTCGCTGCGTGAAGCTCCGTCGGGGTTGACGCGACTCTCCCAAACAAGACCCGGCACGTTTGAAAGAAACTCGTCGAGACGTCGTTGCTCAGACTCGGCGAGTTGAGCAAAGCGTTCGCTTTCAGCTTCGGCGCGTCGTTGTCGAGTTCGACTGATCAGGAGAAACGCGATCAGCAGCGTTTCGACCACCATGAGAGAGACGGCGCCGATGATGTGCCATTTATAATTGGGCCAGAGTGTCGTTTCCGGATCTGATGCGTTGAATGCGTGCGCGATCTGCGTGAAAGTGGCGAACAGAAAGAGAGATAGCGCACCCAGAAGAAGGGGAGACCGCAGAGAGTTACCCAAAACTGAACGGCAGAGCCGGGGGAGATAGTTATACATGCTCCGTCACGGCGCGGGGGTCCGCCGGAAATGATCCTTCGCATAGTTCGGGAGGACTTGAGCCGCATTATCGGGCCGATGATCAATTTCCGCAACTCGGGGATTTTCGGAGGCCCTATGGCCAATTTACGAACAAAAACCTAGCAATACACGTTGCATACGGCGCCAAAAAACAGAAGCTCGTACTACCGTGCTATAATCCCGCGCACACGCACGGCCCGGCGCGTCGAACTGACCTTCTACAAACGAATAAAGGCATAAACGGAGGCACGACGAATGCCGCAACTCGTCGTGGGAACTGAAGCACCACCACATCGCGCCAACTTGTTTACCCGCTACAGGCACATAGTGCGTCCAGTTATTGCGGCTCTGTCTGTCAGCGCTGCTTACTTCATTGGCGGAAAAATCGGCTTTGCCTTAACCTTCCAACCACATCCTGTTTCAACACTCTGGCCCCCAAACTCAATCGTGTTGGCGGCCTTGTTGTTATCGCCGGTGCGCTGGTGGTGGTTTCTTTTGTTGGCGGTGTTTCCGGCGCACTTCGCTTCGCAACTCGGCGCCGATATCCCTCAGCCGATGATGCTGTGCTGGTACATCAGCAACTGCACCGAAGCTCTGATTGGCGCGTCTCTGCTTCGTTACATGACCAAGGAAGTGCGACTCGACACCACTTACCGAGTTGGCACGTTCATCATGGTGGCTGTCCTGGCGCCCTTCCTGTCTTCCTTTCTCGACGCGGGATTTGTGAAACTCAACCGTTTTGGGAGCAGCTCTTACTGGGACGTGTTTCGAATGCGTTTCTTCTCCAACGTCCTCGCTTCACTAACATTGGTGCCCTTGATCGTCACCTGGAAGCGAGGCGGCATTCGGTCGCTTCTAAATGAGCCGCCGCGGCGATATCTCGAGGCAGTGTTGCTTGCCGCCGGTTTATTAATCGTTGGCAGAATAAGTTTCGGATCGCGAGAATTCATCCAGAACGCCACGCCGGCGCTGTTGTATCTTCCTTTGCCGTTGTTGCTGTGGGCTTCCACGCGGTTTGGCCCACGCGGTTCGAGCGCCGCCTTGCTCGCTGTCAGCTTCTTTGCCATCTGGGGCGCCATCAATGGCCTTGGTCCATTCATCGGCGAACCCGAAGAGAGCGCGCTGTCAGTGCAGTCGTTCTTGATCGTAGCGGCAATGACGCTCCTGTTTTTAACGGCGGTCATGAGAGAACGCGATGAAACGTCGCAACGCAACCGGGCTTTGTTGAGTGCTAATCCGGATATCGTGTTTCTAATGTCGAACGAGGGTGTATATCTCGATTATCACGCCCGAGATCGAAGCGATCTGTTACTGGGTCCCGAAGTGTTCATTGGCAAAAATGTTCGCGAGGTACTACCGCCGCAACTCGCGGAGGACGTCGTTCGTTGCCTGGCCCGAAGTTCGGTATCCGATGAGCCGCAGGTGATCGAGTATTCGCTTCAGATCCATAATGAAGAACGTCATTACGAAGCGCGGTTGATCGGAATGGAAGGCGAAAAGACGCTCAGCATTGTTCGCGACGTGACCGATCGGCAACGCGCGTCAAAGGCACTGAAAGAGAGCCAGCAGAAACTTCATCAAAGCCACACGCAAGTTCGCAGTTTGCTTGGACGACTGATCGACGTGCAGGAATCAGAGCGCCGTCGCATCTCGCGCGAACTTCACGACGATCTAAGTCAAAAAATCGCCACGCTCTCGGTCGCAATCAGCCGGCTCAAACGACGAGTTCCACTCGTCGACGCGGAGCTCATCGCCGAGCTCGACGATCTCCGGCAGAAGACAAATAGTCTGACAAACGAAGTGCGCCGCCTGTCGCACCAACTACATCCGGCCGTGCTGGAACACCTGGGACTTGTAACCGCGCTCGAGTCGTACATCGGAAACTTCAAAGATGAGGAACAGATCGACGTACGCCTTACTGCGGAGATCGGCGAAGAACGAGTTCCTTTCCATACCTCGATTTGCATTTATCGCGTGGCTGTGGAAGCCTTGCGGAACGTATCGCGACATTCCGGCGCCGTCTCAGCGGCGATCTCACTGAGGCGAGACAATGGTTCGCTGGAGTTGCGCGTGTCAGACTCCGGCAAAGGTTTTGACGTTGATGCGTTCAGAAGAGGTGGCGGTCTCGGACTCGTCAGCATTGAAGAACGACTGCGACTGTTGCAGGGAAGTTGTGAAATACATTCGAGTCCAGAGAAAGGTACGACGCTCGTCGCCAGAGTGCCGTTGATGAATTAAAGAATGAACCGAATACGGCTGCTACTCGCCGACGATCACATGCTGTTCGCCGAAGGTCTGCAAAGTTTGTTACACGATGAATTCGAACTGCTCGGCACCGTCGGCAACGGTAGAGATCTGGTCGAAGCAACTCTTCGCCTCAATCCGGAAGTGATTCTCGTCGACATCTCGATGCCGGTGCTCAACGGGTTCGATGCAGTACGACGTATCCGGAAAGACGGCAACGCAGCGAAAGTGATCTTTCTCACCATGCATGACGACGAGACGCTGGTGGCGGAAGCGTTTCGCTGCGGCGCCTCGGGTTATGTCCTGAAACAAGCAGCCGGTGAAGAGTTAGTGACTGCGATCCGGGAAGTCGCGCAAGGCAACAACTATCTGACTCCACTGATAACCAACAAACCTGTCGGGCCGTTGGCTAGCGGACCACCAAAGCTGAATCTGACTCCGCGCCAACGTGAGGTGCTGAAGCTGATCAGCGAAGGCATGACGATGAAGGAGATAGCCGTCGAGTTGAGTATTTCGACCAGAACGGCGGAGTCACACAAGTATGAAATGATGGAGGCGCTCGGCGTGGAGACGACTGCGGAGCTGATCCGCTACGCCCTGCGTCTCGGCCTCATCTCATAGCTTGTTAAACGATGCAATACAGATCAGGGATTTCCTGAGGTTTTTCGAGAAACTACAGTAGTTTTACGGATTGCGCCTGACTTCTCACGGGTTTAATGTTTGGCCATCTGTTGCGGCTACACGCGTTACGTTTTTCGAAGCCTCAATCTCATATCAGTGAGCGAGCCTCGTGCGGCGAACTCGCGGATGATTAAGCGGACCCGCTGACTCCTCCCTTTGTCCGCGTTTACTCAAGCTTCGCACCGAGCAGATCTGTTTCAAGGGGAAGATCATGTAACGTTCGCTTTTAATCGTTCCGGTTGTTTTGTCCTTCCCCCACGCACGAAAAAATTCTGACTGGTGTTTGCGATGTTCGCACCGCACTATCTCCCCGATTCTCTCCCACGATCAAGGGTCGTAGTTCTCGCTCTCTGTCCGTGCACGCCCTGCGATGGTCCAATCGCTAGCACATCACCGGATTATTCAATACAGAGACTGGAATTGAACGAATCGAAAACGAGGGTGAGGAGCAGTGTTCATCGCAACGGCGGTACGTTGCGCTTGCTGTTTATGTGCTGAGCTGAGTTTGGTGGATAACTCAGCCAGTCAACTCACTATGAGATCGAGGCGGACAATTCTGTTGTTTGTCTGGCTGACGCTGACTCTTTCACCCGTGCAACTCGTGTTGGCGCGAGCGAGCCGTTCTGCTCCGCGCACGCGCACCACGGTCTTCTTACTGCAGTCCCAACAAAACTCCGTACGCACATCAATCCTGGACCAGGCAGGTGGCCGCGCAGTGATCGCGGCCTCGATAATCGTCTTACAGGCGATCGTCATCGTTGTGCTGCTCTTGGAACGGAACAGGCGGAAGCGCACTGCGGACAGTTCCGTGGACAGTGAAGAGCGATTCGCTAAAGTATTCAGAGCGAGCCCGCAGCCGATGGTGCTTACGTCGCTAAAAGAAGCCCGGATCCTCGACGTGAATGAAAGCGCGCTCAAACTCAGCGGCTACGCCCGCGAAGAAGTGATTGGCCGAACGTCGCTGGACATCGGAGTTTTCAGTAGCTACGAGCATCGTAAAGCGATGATGGGTTCCCTTTTGCAAACGGGCTCGGTACGCAACATGGAACTGCAATTCCCGCTGAAGAACGGCGAGAGGCGTCTCTTGCTGTGTTCGGCTGAATTGATTGAACTGGGAGGCGAGCAATGTATCGTCCTCGCTTCCAGCGACATTACCGAACGAAAGGAAGCCGAGCGGCAACTGGCGGAACTCAGTGCGAGACTATTGCGGACGCAGGATGAAGAAAGGCGCCGCATCGCGCGCGAGCTGCACGACGTGACCGCCCAAAGCATCGGCTTAATCATGCTCAACCTTGCGCAGGTCCAAAACGCTGCTGGCAGTCTCGACAGTCGTAGTAAAGACAAGCTCACGGAGAGCCTGGCATTCGGCGAGCAGGCACTCAAAGACATTCGCACTCTCAGTTACATTCTTCATCCGCCGTTGTTGGACCAGGCTGGATTGATAACGGCACTCAAGTGGTATGTAAAAGGTTTTCATGAACGCAGTGGGGTGAAAGTTGATTTTTCAGAAAACGGCGTTGATGGCGATCGTATGCCGCCGGAAGTCGAGTACGCGTTGTTTCGCGTGGTCCAGGAATGCCTGACGAACATTCGCCGGCACACGGACAGCGAAACCGCAGAGATCAGTCTTACGCGGACACAGGAGATGATAAGTTTGAGCGTGCGCGATCACGGCAAGGGTAACAAACTCCAGATTTCGAGAAATGGCGAGAGCGCGGAGTTTGTAGGTGTCGGTATTCCGGGTATGCGTCATCGACTACAGCAACTCGGTGGCGAACTGCTGGTTGTTTCCACTGCCAGTGGTACGACTGTAACAGCGACCGTGCCGGTTAAGTGGGGTGGTCTATGATTCGGATCCTTTTGGCTGACGATCACGCGCTGATGCGGCGCGGCATTCGCGACTTGTTAATGTCGGAGTCGGAGTTCGAGATTATCGGTGAGGCTGGCGACGGTCGGGAGGCTGTTCGGCTGGCAGAACAGTTGCGGCCTGACGTGATGATTATGGACCTGGCGATGCCGGAGTTGAACGGACTTGATGCTATCCGGCAGATTCGCAAAGACGCTCCCGAGATCGAACTGCTCGTGTTTTCAATGCACGATTCGGAAGAATTGATCCGCGAAGTTTTCGCCGCGGGCGCGAGAGGCTACGTGTTGAAGTCTGACGTTGCGTTGTATTTGATCGAAGCAGTTAAGTCGCTGGCGCGGCACAAGCCGTTCTTCACGCCGCGCATCTCGGAAGCGATTCTCAACTCGCTGGTGAGCACGGCCACACCGGGACAAGTCGAGCCCGCTCGTCCCGGACCACTTAGCGCTCGCGAACGCGAGATCCTGCAACTGTTAGCTGAAAACAAGAGCAACAAGGACATCGCCAAAGCGCTCGGCATCAGCGTGCGAACCGTTGAAACTCACCGGCGTTCGGTGATGCAGAAACTCGATGCGACCTCGATCGTCGAGTTGGTTCACTATGCAATTCGTAACGGAATAGTTCAGACCACCCGGGCCTCAGATCTGCTCTGAATCACGTACTTTTGCCTCACCCGCTGGGTGCCTACCATAGAACCCTGATCCGGCTACCGCAAACGTGCAGGACTACCTCCGTGGCCCTGCCCGGAAAATACCAAATCGAGGCGATTTACCGTGTCATGCAAACTCTCTATCTTTCCGCCAATCGCAGGAGAGGACCATGGAGCTGATCGTAGTCGGCTTTCAGGGCAGATATCGTGCCGCCCAGGTGTTGACGGATTTGCGGCAGCGGGGAGTACAACTCTTCGATCTTGATCAAGCAATCACCGTCTCCTGGGAGGACCGTCGCAATTTCATTGTCCAACAAAGCATCAATCTCTCACGTGAAGAAGGTTCACGTTGGGCGAGGCTTTGGGGCGCATTCATCAAGGTGACGCTGTTCCAGCCGTTTACTGAACGACTGACTTCGGCGGCTACAAAGGTGACCGGCCGCGAGGCCGCGACTACAAACGGCGATTCGCTGAAGCACGATTGGTGGGTGACTGACGTCGGCATACCGGAGAATTTTGTTAGAGACGTCGGCGCGTTGGTCCAACCCGGTGAATCGGCAATCATCACGCTCGCTGAGCAGTTGGAACCTCAGCGCGCCGCCAGTATCTTGCGCGATTGCGGTGGCTCTCTGATCTACACCTCACTTTCCGGTGATCAGGTAAACAAAGTTCGCCGCGAGCTTACGACGAGCGATTCATGACTGTGCAAGCGGCTGCTGACGAAAAAGTAAGCCCAAACGCTGCGACGATTTTGGCGACAGACCGCACCCGGCTGGCGCACGATCGCACGTTGATGGCGTGGGTTAGGACCGCTACGTCTCTGATCAGCTTCGGCTTCACGATCTACAAGTTCTTTCAGTACCTGCAGGAGCAACAGGGTGTGCGGCATGAAGGGCGGTTCGGGCCGCGGCAATACGGGACGCTGATGATCGCGATCGGCATCATCGCGTTGGTAATTGCCACGGTGCAACATCGTCGCGACATGAAAACTTTGCGCGCGCATTACCACGAAGTTCCGTACTCGATGGTCACAGTTCTGGCCGGACTAATCTCGTTACTCGGAGTCATAGCCCTCGTGGCAGTAATTTTTCGGCAATGACGCGACCGACTACCACGTAACCCTTACCCCGCCTACCACGAACGTGCGATGCCATGCGTGACGGTGGTCACAAATTACCGAATTAACGGGATTTACTGCGCTTGCCTCGCTGAATAACCTGCAATCCCCATTCAGATAAAAATCGAGGTCAGTCGGGAATGACGATACGGGCGAGTGTCCCAAAATTCGTATTCATCACGATTCTTACATTGGCGTTCGCCTGCCCAATGGCAGGTCAACAAGCTCCCTCCGGTGGCGATCCCCATGAGCTGGCGAAGAAACTTTCGAATCCCGTCGCTTCGCTAATTAGTTTTCCCTTTCAATCGAATTTCGATTTCGGCATGGGCGAAGGCTCGGGCTGGCGTTACACGTTGAATATTCAGCCCGTCGTTCCGGTCCGCCTCAACTCAAAGTGGAACTTGATCTCCCGAACCATTCTTCCGGTCATTCATCAACGCAACGTCGCGAACGTTGGTACTCAAAGCGGCTTGGGAGACATCACGCAGAGCTTCTTCTTCTCGCCCGCAGAAGAGAAGAAGGTGATCTGGGCAGTTGGTCCAGCACTGTTGGTTCCGACGGCGACTGACGATCTGCTGGGCACGGGAAGGTTTGGGGTTGGTCCAACTGCGCTCGTGTTGAAGCAGCAACACGGATGGACGTACGGCGCGCTCACCAATCACATCTGGTCCGTCGCCGGCGATGAGGATCGCGCGAAGGTCAATTCCAGCTTCGTGCAACCGTTTCTCGCCTACAACACGAAAGACGCCTGGACTTACACGGTCAATACAGAATCGAGCTACGACTGGATCGGAAACAACTGGAGCATTCCGATCAATTTCACCATTACGAAGCTGACTAAGTTTGGCAAACAGCCGGTGAGTCTTGGCGGCGGGCTCAAGTGCTGGGCCCACAGTGGACCAGGCGGGCCGGAGAATTGTGGCGTGCGGATCGTGGTGACGCCGTTGTTTCCGAGATGACGTCCGCGCCGGGGCGTGAGCACAGATGAGCAGCGAGATAAGAAAGAGTTGTGAGCCGGCTAAACTCCTTCGATCAATAGATCTGCCGGCCTTTGCGCCGGTCGCCGGAACGTCGCTGCTCTGGGTCAGCAACACAGACAACGATCTGTTTCCCAAAGCGACCGGCGCTTTTTTAAGTTCTGTTACCTCACACCGGCTTTCGAGAATGAGTCTGCGCTCCCGCGCTCAGGCTTCATTGCAACTTCGTAGCACCCCGACTACGGCGCCATCGGGCGAGGCGCCGTTGTGTATGGTCCATAAGGTGGCGCAGGAGGCTTCGCGGCGTACGACCCCCGCACGGGCACTTACGCACGCGGTGGCGCCGCCTTTGGACCGTACGTTTCGCAAGCGTGCCGAGACAGCGTCTGCGACATGGTTAGCGAGCATGGTCCAAGGGGGGAATTAAAGTAAGGATGACGTCGATCATTCTGCTGGTGTTGAAGGGCAGCATCGTCCTGAGTGTCTTCGCGATTGGACTAAAAGCGACATTCGGGGACGCAATCTTCCTGCTTCGCCGACCGGATCAGCTTCTTCGCGCGTGGCTTTCGATGAACGTCATCATGCCGATGTTCGCGTTGACGCTGGTGTTGTTGTTCGACCTGCATCCCGCAGTTCAGATCGCGTTGGTCGCGGTCTCCGTTTCGCCGATCCCACCGATATTCCCAAACAAAGCCTTCAAAGCTGGTGGGGCAGAGAACTACACCATTGGTCTGCTGGTGGGCAGCGCAGTGCTGTCGGTGATCGTGATACCGGTGGCGATGGAGCTGGTGGAGAGGATCGTCGGCATACCACTGCAGGTGCGCGCGCGCACGGTGGCCTGGACTGTGCTGACGACGATCTTTCTTCCGTTGCTGGTCGGGATCGGTGTCAGGTACGTGGCGCCGAAGCTTGCCGATCGATTGGCGCGGCCGCTCGCGATCGTTTCGTTGGGATTACTCATTCTGAGTGCGTTGCCGGTGCTGGTCGGCATGACGCGGCCGATGTGGTCGCTGATCGGCGATGGGACGCTGCTGGCTTTCGCCGCTTTCGGACTCGTCGGCTTCGTAGTGGGCCACTTTCTCGGCGGACCAGGACCAGCTAATCGTTCCACCCTCGCATTAGCATCCGCTTCGCGTCATCCGGCTGTCGCGCTGGGAATCGCCCACGCAAATTTCCCGAACCAGCGGTTCGCTGTGCCGGCTGTCTTTTTGTACCTGATGGTTGTCGGAGTGCTCTCGGCACTCTATCTCCAATGGGGGAAACGTCACGACGCCGTGGATACGCCGGCGGACGCAAAACACGCCGTGAAAGCTTGATCTACAAATGACCAGCTCCAGACGCACAGTTGTAATACTCGCAATCCTCTTCGCGATCGCCTCCCTCACGCACGCGCAATCCGATCCGTTGCCTTCGTGGAACGACGGCGCCAACAAA
>JAICGQ010000096.1 GCA_025923035.1 Pyrinomonadaceae bacterium
AAATAGGCCAGTAATTTAACCAACCGCAACAACCAAATCAAGTTGACTGTTATTGGGTTGCAAATCCGTGTTCAGGGCGTTGTGAGGCATATTTTGGTCTATGAATCGCATCAGAACAGTCGGAATAGGAGATAGAAGAAAAGTCATGTATTACCGTAAGTTTCTGATGTTGGCGGCGGCCGTCGTGATTGCGATTTCAACTTTCGCGGTAGCCTCTGCCGAATCAAAAAATGAGAGTGAGAGTTTACAGACAATCGAGCCACTAAATCTGGCGATCCTGATTCAGGACGATTTAGTGCCGCAAGTGGGTAACGAGCTTGGTGTAACACGTGAGTTCATTCGGTCGTTGCCGAAGGGCTCTCAGGTTATGGTTGCTTACATAACTTCGGGATCGCTGCAAGTAAGGCAAACTTTTACTACGGACCTCGAAAAGGCTGCGCGATCGCTGCGAATACCAATCGGCAGCACGAGCGCTTCGCCGTTCAATCCGTACGTTGAAGTTATTGAAGCCTTGAAGAAGTTCAAGGACGGTGGAACGAACGCGAACGCCATCTTGCTGATTTCTGATGGCCTCGACACTTCGCGCGGTTTCGACTCCACGGCGGCGGGTCACACGCTCGACATCGATCGCGCGATTAAGGAAGCGAACAAGCGAGAGATTGCAGTGTTCAGCTTCTATGCGCCGTCAGTTGGTTTGACAAGCCGTAGCCGTTTGGCCGCGAGCTACGGACAGAGTTCGCTCAACCGCATCTCGAACGAAACTGGTGGCCGTGCGTTCTTCCAGGGCACCACAGGTTTCGTGACGTTCGATTCGTACTTCGATCGTCTACGCGAGCAGTTGAACCGGCAGTACGCCAAGGCTCGATAACAACTGGTCACATTTCGTTGAATCCGTGTTCGTTTGGCGACGGGCACGGATTTAACTTTTGCTTGGCGATGAGAGTGTACGGTGATAGAGTTAGTGGCGATCGGTCCACACCAAAAAGCTCAAACAGCAGTGCGCGAATACTGTCTCATCGTCGAAGGTGCGTATCTCTCCGAATCTGAGGCCGAGCACGCTCTGCGCGACCCCTTCCTCGAAGACTGGGTCGAGCAAACCGGCCGTTTCCGCATTCACAACATGGATGAGATTCTGATCACGCCCGGCGTGACGCTCGGTCAGCTCGGGATCGTCATGATAGACGATCGCGTGTTTGAGATCGCCAGCACCGATCCCGACCATCCGCTGACGGAGCACACCGCCAAAGGCGTCGCCGACGCGTTGCGACGTCAGGACATGTTTGACGAGATCAGCGTCGAGCCCCGCGAGGAAGAGTAGTTGTGTCAGACGCGCTTCCGACGTTTCTTGACGAACGCGTCCGCGTTCTCATCGGTGACATAACCACCCACGACGTAACCGCGATCGTAAACGCCGCGAATTCGACGCTGCTCGGCGGCGGCGGTGTTGACGGCGCGATCCATCGGATTGGTGGTCCGCAGATCTACGCGGAGTGCAAACAGATTCGCGAAACGACTCATCCGAACGGCTTGCCGACTGGCGAAGCAGTGATCACCACCGGCGGGAACCTCGCGGCGCAATACGTGATTCACACTGTCGGCCCGATCTACGGCCGCAATCCTGCGCGTGAGGCAGAGTTGCTCGCCGCGTGTTATGACAACTCGTTGCGGATCGCGCGCCAGTACGCAGTCTTATCCATCGCTTTTCCCTCCATCTCGACGGGCGCATTCGGATATCCAAAGCCGGCAGCGGCCGCGATTTCGTCCCGCGCAATCAGGGATTTCCTCACTACTGACAACCAGATACGCGAAGTGCGGCTGGTGTTTTTCCACCCCAGCGACGCGCGCGTGTTTCTGGAGTACCAGGAATTCGAGTAGACTCTCCGGTTTGTTTTCTACAACCTAAGCCTAAATATAAATACGAATGTCACTTCTACCGCTTGAAGCTTTAGCATGGAATTATTGGTGGAGTTGGGCGCCCGACGGCGCCGCTATTTTTCGCGATCTCGATCCGGAACTTTGGCAGGACTGCGAACACAATCCCCGACAACTGTTGGCCAGGATTTCCCCGTACCGCCGCGCCGAGGCGGCGAGCGATCCTGTTTACCTGCAACGCGTGCAGCGCCTGGCCCAGAGTTTTGACACCTACATGAAGGCGGATCGCGTCTCACGGGACGCCATCACCCCTGAACATCCGGTCGCTTATTTCTGCGCCGAGTTTGGCATCCACAATTCGTTGCCGTTGTACTCCGGCGGACTCGGAATACTCGCGGGCGATCATCTGAAGTCGGCGAGCGATCTCAACTTGCCGCTGGTCGCTGTCGGCCTGCTTTATCGTTACGGATATTTCCGCCAGCGATTGCGCAACGACGGCTGGCAGGAAGAGCACTACGGCGAGACTCATCCAAACGATCTGCCGCTCACGTTGCTTAACGACGCGGATGGCAAGCCGTTGCGGATCGAGGTCTTGATTCGCGAGCGAAACGTGTTGGCCCAGGTGTGGCGCGCGGATGTTGGTCGCGTGACGCTTTACCTGCTGGACACAAACATGCCGGAGAACGTCGAGACTGATCGCTGGGTGACGGGACATCTTTACGGCGGCGATCGCGAGACTCGCATCGTGCAGGAGATGTTACTGGGCATCGGCGGTGTTCGTTTGTTGCGCCAGCTTGGCGTGCAGCCGCACGTCTTTCACTTAAATGAAGGACACTCGGCGTTTCTGACGCTCGAACTGGCGCGTGAAGTCATTCAAGCTGAACGCCGCAGTTGGACGGAAGCGGTAGATGTTGTGCGGCGGCAATGTGTGTTTACGACGCACACGCCGGTGGCTGCAGGAAACGACGAATTTGATCCGGCGCTGGTGATGCGCGTGTTTTCGTCGTCGTACTTGCGCGAGTTGGGATTGACTGAAGATGCGTTTCTTGGCCTGGGGCGTGTAGATCCGAACGCCAAAACCGAACGATACGGTTTGACGCCGCTCGCGATTCGTATGTGCCGATCGACGAACGGTGTCAGCCGCAAGCATGGTGAAGTATCGCGTGCGCTGTGGCAGAAGCTGTTTCCCGGAAAGGCTGTTGCTGACGTTCCCATCACGTACGTCACGAATGGCGTTCACACGCCGACGTGGACCTCGCCGCTGCTGCGTTGGGTTTTCGAGAAGTACATGGGCCAGGACTGGGACGCGAAGCTGTTGGACCAGGCGGCGTGGAATGAGGCGGTCGCGAAGATCAGCGATGAGGATCTGTGGTTCGTTCATTCGAGTTTGAAGGAGCGGTTGATTGCGTTCGTTCAGAGTCGCGCGGAAACGACGGCGATGTTCGATCCGGCGGCGTTGACGATCGGGTTTGCGCGTCGCGTTGCAGGTTACAAGCGATGGTCGTTGTTGTTGACGGATCGACAACGGTTGTTGCGTTTGATGAATAACGAAGAGCGCCCGGTGCAGTTCATCTTTGCGGGGAAGGCGCATCCGCAGGACGAGGGTTCGAAGAAAGTGTTGCAGGAGTTGGCCCAGTGGAAATACGAGCCTGCGGTCAGCCGGCGGGCGGTGTTTTTGGAGGACTACGATCAGGAGATCGCGCGGCAGTTAGTGCAGTCGGTTGACGTTTGGTTGAATGTCCCGCGACGGCCGCAGGAGGCGTCGGGTACGAGTGGTGAGAAGGTGGCGATCAATGGTGGACTAAACCTTTCGATACTCGACGGCTGGTGGATGGAGGGTTACGACGGAACGAACGGTTTTGCGATCGGGAATGGCAACGACGGCGCCGGCGTGGCCCAGATCGACGCTGGCGACGCCGAGTCGCTCTATCGTGTGTTGGAACAGGAGGTCGTGCCGCTATACTACAATCGCGAGCAGGGCCTTCCTCGCCAGTGGATTGCGAAGATGAGACGGGCAATTCAAACACTTGCGCCGCAGTTCAACAGTAATCGGATGGTTGAAGAGTATGCCCGCAAAATTTACCCTTAGATCCGTGTTCCTGAAACACGGATTGTAGTTTAGACTACACACCCCGGTTTGGTGTGAACGTGCGCTAAGTCCCGAATGAAATACTGCACCGCCTGCAACGCAAAATACGACGACAGCGTGAGCTTCTGTTCGGTGGACGGAGAGGTCCTCGAGGCCGATCCGGCTTCGATCGTCAATACCGTGCTCGACGGGCAGTACCAGATGGAAGCGCTGCTCGGCAAAGGCGGGATGGGCGCAGTCTATCGTGCGCGTCACATCCTGCTCGGCGATCGTGTTGCGATCAAAGTGCTCCCGCCCGAGGTGCGCAACAACGCGGAATGGCTGCGAAGATTCAGACGCGAGGGACAGGCGGCGCGACGTTTTCGTCACAACAACGCAGTCACCGTTTACGATCTGCGCACCGCTGCCGACGGGACGATCTACATGGTGATGGAGTACGTCGAGGGTCACACGCTCGACGTCGCCATCAAAACCCGCGGACGTTTCTCCGCCGCTGAAGCGCTCGACATTCTCACACCGATCATGAGCGTCCTCGACACCGCACATTCGATGGGTGTCGTGCATCGCGATCTGAAACCCGAAAACATCATGATCGGAAAGGCGGAAAATGGCCCGCCCGTAGTGAAACTTCTCGACCTCGGCATCGCAAAGCTGCGCGAAATCGCGGGCACTGAGAACAGCGGCAACACAGCATTGACGATGGCCGGGCAGGTGCTCGGCACTCCTTATTACATGTCGCCCGAACAGTGGGGCGAGATTCCGCGCGATGGAAACGTCGAGATCGACGGGCGCGCCGACATTTACAGTCTGGGCCTCGTGTTCTACGAGATGATTCTTGGGCGGCGTTGTTTTTCCGGGAACACGTTGCATGAACTGCGACGCGAGCATGTCGCGACGATGCCGAAGCCACTGCGTGAGGTCGCGCCTGACGTTCCACCTGCTTTCAGCGCCGCTATTGAACGCGCGACCGCAAAGGACCGCGCGGACAGACAAGCATCGGCGGGGATACTTGCGAACGAGTTGCGCGCAGCCTTGGATTCAGCGCCTGCGCCGCAGCAAAGCGCCGGTCACACGCCGGAGTTGACGGAGACGGTTGCGATTCGTCCTGAAGGTGGAACCAATTCGGACGTCGATGCGCCGACGATGATTACGATGGAAGGCGCGGCGCCAACGGCGATCCAGGCTGATCGTCCCGCGTCGACGAATGCGGCGACCGTGTTCGAACCCGCTGCAACACCGCCGCCTCCCGTATCTGCACCGCGGAAGCCGCAGCCGAGTGTGCCGGCGGCGACGATTGCTGAGTCGGCGCCGATACCGTCGGTTGTGACGGTGCCGCAGATACCGAAGGGCACTGGTGAGATACCGCAAGTCGTTCCGCCACCAAAGTCGAAGAGCAAGGCTGGATTGTTCATCCTGGCGGCGGTGCTGGTCCTACTGCTGCTTGGAGGCGGAGTCGCCGGGTTCCTGATCTGGAACAATTCGCGATCGAAAACGAATCTCGCTACTACTGGACCAACGAACAATCCAAACACAACGGCTCCGGCGCCGCCGCGCGAGCTCACCAACTACTGGCTTGAACTTGGGCCCGATAGTGAAGAATCAGTCAGGGTTGCGGCGATGGTGCCGATCAGTTCCGGACAGAAGTTCAGGTTTCACTTCGTTTTTAATGAGGATGGTTACGTCTATATCTTCGGGCCGGGCGGAGAGCATAATCAGCCGATGGCGTTTTTGACGACCAAGCCCTTGCCGGCAACCGGCGTGAAAAGCAATAAGGTGGTTCGGGGTGAAGATTTCAGTTTTCCTCGCGGTGACAGTCTGGAGCTCGACAAGAATCCGGGTATCGACAATTTCACCGTGATCTTTTCGAAGACGGCCTTGCCGGCGCCAACGTTCCTGAACGAACCTGTGACCGGCGAACCGCTGTCCGCGGCGCAGCAGACCGAACTGAAGACGTTTGCCGCCAAATATCAGCAAAAAGCGATGGTTACGGAACTCGATGAATCAACCGCCGGCAAGCCGTCCGTGCGCGTCAAAGTGCCGCCTGACCAGACCGGCAATCCGATCGTCTTTGACATCCGTATTCAGCACAATTAGGGCCCCCGTTGGGCCAGGAGGAGATTTCGTGATGCGATTGAGTGCGATTCTTTTCGGGTTAGTTTTAATGTGCGCGGCGCTGGGTGTCGCGGCGCCGTTACAGGATGGCGACGACGTTCGTGGCGCGTTTCTCACCTCGCGTCCGAAAGAGAAACCGGCGTCGAGCTCCACCACCAGGCCGCCAAGAAAACGGCCACGACCCGCAGCTACGGCCGCCAAGTCTCCGGAAAAGACAAACGCCGGTTCGACCAGCTCCACCAGTTCGAAGGGCTCAACAGGTACGACGGCGAAAACGAACGATGCGAAGCCCGTCAACGTTCCGCGACTCGGCATTGGTTTGACGTTGTTCAGCCGCGATTCGAATGGTCTCGCCTTGCGCGTCGATCCGAATCGCGAGTTTCGCAAAGGCGATCGCGTGCGCATTCTGCTCGAAACGAACACCGACGGCTATCTCTACATCTTCAACAAAACGAACGACGACCCGCCCGTCATGATCTATCCCGACGCCGAGATTGACGAAGGCGGCAACTACTTGCAGGCGCACGTGCCGTTTGAAATCCCGGCCGCTGACGCGCCCGACGAACGACTCCGCTGGTTTGCGTTTGATGAAAAGACCGGAACTGAGAAAGTGTTTTTCGTCTTCACGCGCGAGCCATTGAAAGACGTGCCGATCGAAGACGATCTGCTCGCGTTTTGCCGCAACAACAAATGCCCATTTGCGGTGGGAACAGAAGTTTGGCAGTTTGTGCAGTCGCAAATGCAGGAGCCGCTCAAGACTGCTCGCAACGACAAATTCGGCGGCGCTCAAACCGCGAGCGAGCACACCGCCACGACGCGCGGTCTCGGACTCGCTAAGGACGATCCGCAACCATCGTTGATCATGATGGCTTCGTCGACCAAACCGACACTGGTCGCCACTATCGATCTCATTCATAAATAACGCCCGTCACCAGGAGGGATTCATGAGCTATCCGAAATTCATTGCTGCGTTTTTGGCTGTTGCCGTATTGGGCACGCCACTCACGCTGCCCGCGCGCGCGAACACGCCGGTTGTGCAACAAGCCGATCAGGCCGGTGCTGCGCTGCGCGAGGGACGTCGACTGCTGAAACGCGGTCACGCCGATCAGGCGTTGATCCAACTGCGCACCGCGCTCAATTTGTACACGACTGCGAAGAACAACAGCGGCATCGCCGCCACTCACAACGAGCTTGGCGAGCTTTATATGCGTCAGGGGCAATACCAGATCGCGCTCGACAATTATCAGAAAGCGCTCGACGGTTTTCTCGCATTCGATGCGAAGAAGGCTGCGGCTGATGCAGTGGTCGGGCTGGGCGACGACAAGTTCAACGCCAACCTGATGCTCGCGAAGATTGGTGAAGTGAACTTTCGTCTCGGCAAATTGTCTGAATCAAGGGCCGCGTACGATCGCATGGTCGTGAAGAAGCCTGAAGGCGCCGCTTCGAAAGTCGGCCGCAGGTTCGGCGGACTCAGCGCGATTGCCGGCGGGATTACGACGGGACGCGTGAGTGTCGAGGCGCCGACGAGTGCGTTGACATTCGCGCTCGAAGCGAAGAAGGAGCTCGACGAGTATCGCAACTCGATCGTCTATTCGAGTTATCAGATCGGCCTGGGCCGGATTGCGTATGCGAATAACGATCTTGAAGGCGCGAAGAAGAATTTCGAGCTCGCGCTCGAGGCTGCGGGCAGCAGTCTCGCCGCCATCGCCAAGATGGGCCAGGTCAGACGTTTTCGCGCCGCATCTCGCACGAGTCTCGGCGACATCGCATTGCGACAAGCCAAATTTAAAGACGCGACGAAGTATTACAACGACGCGAAAAAAGGCGCTCAGGAAGATAAGCGTCTGGATCTGATGTGGCCGGCGCAACGTGGACTCGGACGCAGTTTGTGGCTGCAGGCCGCGCAGGAGAAGGATCCGAAGAAGTCGATGGCGATGCGTGAGCAGGCGGTCGCGAACTATCGCGAATCGCTCGCAACGATCGAGACGTTGAGACAGGGAAGTTTGCGCGCCGATGAGTCGCGCACGACGTTCCTGGCAACGATCAAAGACGTGTTTGACGAAGCAGCCAGCGCTTACGCGGCAATGGCGTTGCTGGCGAATACTTCGCCGGGCGCACCTTTGAGTGGGAAGTCGCTGGAATATGCGGGTGAGGCGTTCAGGGTCAACGAACAGTCGCGGGCCCGTTCGCTGCTCGACATGCTGAACGAAACTAACGCCGCGATCACGGAAGGCGTGCCGGCGGAGTTGCTCAAACGCAAACAGGAAAACTTCGATCGCCAGCAGGACATCGCCGACATCCTCACGGGAGTAAACATCTCCACCGAGGAGATGAAGAAGAAACCCGCAGAACTGGATGCGGAACTCGAAAAGCTCCAGGCGGAGTACGAAGAGATCGAGAACCAGATCCGCACCGCGAGTCCGCGCTACGCGACGTTGACGGCAAACAAGCCGTTGTCGCTCGCGGAAGTGCAACAGAACGTTCTTGACGATCAGACGGTGCTCGTTGAGTACGCATTGCAGACGGACGAGTCGTACCTGTTTGCGGTGAGCAAGGGCGCCGTGAATTTGTACAAGCTTCCGTCACGCGCCAACATCGAGAAGCTCGCGACCGATCTTCGCGCGCAGTTGATTCCGGCGAAACTGCAACGACGCATCGTCGGCATCGACGTTGTCGAGGCCAACCGCGGGTTGGGAATCGCGTCGGCCGCTCCGGAAGACGCCGCGCCGTTTGTGGCAGCTTCAAACGCGCTTTACAAAGCGGTGCTCGAACCAGCAGCAGCGATGGTTGGCGAGAAGCGTCTGCTGGTTGTGGCAGATGGCGCTCTCAACTACATCCCGTTTGAAGTCCTGCTCAAGACGGCCGACGCCGGTGATTTCTCATCGCTTGGCTACCTCGTCAAGACGAATGAAGTCATTTACGCTCCATCGGCGTCAGTTGTGGCCGCCATCAAACAACAGCGCACGAAGTCAACGAGCAAGGCGATGCTGATCATCGCCGACCCGGTATTCAACTCGAACGACGCGCGCGCCAAGAAGGGCGCTACGCCTCCTGCCAACGACGCAGAAGTCCGTGGTCTCGGCATTCAAGCCTCGCTTACCGACGTCGCCGGCACGACTCCGCCAGCCGTGCCAGGCGCAGCGATGGAAGGACTGCCGCTCGCCCGTCTGAACGGCACGCGAGTCGAAGCCGATCAGATCTCGAAACTGGCGAAGACCGCGGGCGGGCAGGCAGACGTCTGGCTCGATCTCGACGCGAACGAAGACAACATCGCCACGCGAGACGTCAGCAAGTACCGCATCATCCACGTTGCCACGCACGGCTTACTGAACGCCGAGCGTCCGCAGTTTACGGGCGTGGTTCTGTCACTGGTCGGCAACAAGACAAACGACGGCTTTGTGCGCACCGACGAAGTCTTCAACCTTCGCCTGGGCTCACCGCTCGTGATGCTCTCAGCCTGCGAGACGGGCCTCGGCAAAGAGAAACGCGGCGAAGGCGTTATGGGCCTGACGCGAGCGTTCATGTATGCCGGCGCGCCGACCGTTGGCGTGAGCCTCTGGTCGGTCGCCGATAAATCAACGGCCGACTTGATGACCGATTTTTACAAACGGTTACTGACGGCCGACACCACCACCTCCTCGGGCGCGCTACGTGGCGCGCAGTTAGCCATGATCGCGGGCAAGAAATACAGCGCACCGTTTTTCTGGGCGCCATTTGTGCTCGTCGGCGACTGGAACTAGCGCTCAGATCGATGCACTTGAACAGTAAATGTTCACTTGAACAAAACAAGTCCGGAAGGGGCAACGCCCCCGCTCGCATTCAACCAAGCGGGGGCGCGCTTTGCTTGCCCCCTTCCTGACTTGTTCTTAGCTCAGCCGCCCGCCTTCCTTTTCTGAGTCTGTACAGACCGCTTAATCCACTCAACAACAACACCGCGGTCGTTGGCTCCGGCACGCCCGACGGCGTTCCTTCGACGACGAAGTTGTCGATTCGATTCGTTCCCGTTGCGGACGATGCTCCGTTGAACAGGATCCGAAACGCCGCATTCGCGTTGTCGTTTAGTCCGGCGATGCTCGACAGCGTAAACACCAGCGGCAGGGAGCCAAACGCCGTCGCGGGTGTGTAAGCCGGACCAAAATCCACGAACGTCAAACCGTCGAGACTGTACTGAAACTGGTTGTTGTTGAAGCCGGTACTCGTTCCCTGCGTAGCAAAACTCACGACGATGTTCGAGAATCCGAGTGTGCTGACGCTGAAAGTCAGGTGGCGTCCGTTGTTCGCCGTTCCCGTTCCACCTTGCAGCGACACTGATTGCCCCGCGGGATCTCCGAGTCGCGCATTGTTAGTCGTACCGGCGGCGAACAGAATGTTTACTGCGTTGATGTTGCTCGTGATCACACCTGAACCGTGATCGACGATGAGGTTGGAGTCGTTGAAGTTCCAGATTGCGATTTCAGTCGCTTGCGCCGCTTGCGAAGTAACAAACAGCAATAGGATCGCACTGATGAGGTTGAAAGAGACTCGCCGGGTAAGACGGCGCTTCACGTTAATTTGCATACACGTTCTCCTTGATGAGGTTTTTCAGACATACAACTGCCGCAATGGAGAAAGCGGAAGAATCTTTTTAGAGACTCGTGAGGCTCGTCAGTTGGGGCCAGGCTCTGAGGACAGCCAAAGCTTTCTCGGTAGCGCACGCACAATAGTCTGAATCTGTTCGGTCGTCAACAGAAAACCCGCATTTCGACAGAACACCGAAATAAGTTATAAATTACATCTCAAAAGGGGGCGAGAACATGGGTAAGAACTTTTTCAGAATCGACGACCGGGCGACGCTCGATGATCTGATCTCGGATTCGAAGCAGAACACGGTGCTTGTTTTCAAGCACAGCAACGCGTGTCCGATCAGCGCGCGCGCGTATCGTGAGATGGAAAAGCTCGACGGCCGGGTGAACCTGCTCGAGATCCAGGCCGTTCCCGACCTGTCGCGCGAAGTGGAAAGTCTGACAGGCGTCAGACACGAGTCCCCCCAGGTGATTCTGCTGCGCGATGGGAAAGCCGTGTGGAACGCTTCGCACTTCGACGTCAACGCGGCGTCGGTGTCGAAGGCTTTGGAGTCGAATGCCTGAGGAATGATGGCTGAACCGCGAGGACCGGCGATTGAACCGCGTGAGATCAAGCATGAAGACGATTTCACGTTGCGTATCACATGGGCTGACGACCGGCAGTGCCGCTATCGCGCGGCCGACTTGCGGCGCGCTTGTCCGTGTGCGCAGTGTGTAAATGAATGGACTGGCGAGCGGATGCTGAACGCGAGCAGCATTTCCGACGAGCTTGAGATTAAGGATTTGAGCCTGGTCGGCCGTTACGCGTTGAACTTTCGCTGGAGCGATGGCCACGAAACCGGAATCTACAGTTTTCGCTACCTGCGTGAATTGTGTGAGCAGAACGATACCCCAGTTCAGTAAAGTCAGTAAGGAATATCCCAATGAACGAACGCGATTTCTTTAACGAGAAGGAAGAGGTCAAGAAGGCGACGTACAGTTGTCCCCACTGTCGTGAACGCGCCGAGTACGACGTCAGGTGGTTGAAGCGAACGAAGAAACAACAACCACCGAGAGGCGCCAACGAGCTGGACCGCGCGCGGTTTCAGAAGTCTCGCGACTATCTCGTCAGGATCGACGACATGTTGGCCTGCCGGAATGCGCGTTGCCGCCGCCGTTTCGACATTCCGAGCTCGCAAACAGTCGTTTTTATCTAACGACCGTGCTAGACCCCGATTCAAGTAAAAACCCGACATTCGTCGGATAGACCTTCACGCTCCAACCGTCTCAACCCGTCAAAATCCTCGTTTAATTAGTGGCTCGCCTGTTGCACTTGTGTTTGGCAGGCCCTCGGCCCGCAAATACATATGACTGAAACCACACAGTTCGCAGGTGCGACAAAGACTAATACTTCCTTCTTGACACCACTTGAGCGACGTCTCGCCGTGAGGGTGCTGCCGCGCATTCCGTCGTGGCTCGAGACGTATCATCTGACCATGCTGACACTCGTCTGGTCGGCCTTAATCCTTTTCTTTTCCTACCTCGCGAGAAACGATCTGCGCTGGCTTTGGGGCGTGTCGGTTATGGTCGCCTTGCAGTACGTCACTGACCACTACGACGGCAAGATCGGGAAGTATCGGGGCACGGGCCTCGTCAGGTGGGGTTACTACATGGATCACCTGCTCGATTACTTCTTCCTTGCGTCGGTTGTGATTGGTTACTCGTTCATTCTGCCCGAAAGTTCGCGTTTTCAGATCCTGATCATGCTCGCGATCCTGGCCGGTTACCAGGTGAGTACTTTTCTGGCGTTTGCCGCGACGGACCGGCTGAAGATCAGTTACCTGAAGCTCGGCCCGACGGAGTTTCGCCTGGGATTGATTGTCATCAACGGTTTGCTCGTTCAGTTTGGAACGCGTCAGATGGTAAACGGGCTCAAGTACGTGAACATCGGCGCCGCAATAGGACTCGCCTTCGTAATCTACCGAACCCACAAACTCATCTGGCAGCTAGACATGAAGTACAAGAACGCCGCACTGGGGAATAATGTGACCGACTGAAGACACCCGACTATCCATCTGTCTTGCTTGCATGCCAGTGTGTTCGCCGGTCAGTGTACGGTTTGCGGGCGAAATTGCCCGTTCTCGTCTACTCAAAAAAATTTTTTCTGGAAAAGTGGCCCTTTTTGTTCGTGGCCTGCGCGTTAGCGGATGTGGCCTCTTCTTTGCAAGCTTAATCGGCGTCCAAGGTTCTCCCAGTTAATTTGGGAACTGCGCGACGAGAAATTCGTTCGATAGATATATTCCAACGGGAAGCTCGAAAAAACCGCAATGTCTGAGAAGAAAACAATTCGCATAGTCAAAAAGGGTGAAAAGCAGGTCGTCCGACCGGCCGCAGCCAAGGCCAAGAATACGGCGCGTGAAGCCGCGCGTGATATGGTCGGCACAGTGACCAACTGGGTCAACGAGTTCCAGCAGCGCCGTCGCGCGGAAACCACGAATGCGCTGAGAATCCTCTCGAAGACGCCGCGTGGCAGTGAAGCCTAGCCCTCCTCTGGGTAGTTAAACCAACGACACAGATTTGACCACGGCTTTACCTCCAGGAAGCCGTGGTGTGTCTTATACGACGTTTTGTTTGACACTTGTCGGGCGGCGGCGATAGCATCGCGTTCGTTCCCAACAACGTGAGTGGAGGCTGAGTATGGCGAGAAAAAGTTCTCCACAAAAATCGAAGAAGACCGTCAGGCCTGTCTTTGACAGTATCCGGAAACCGAACGCGCCTCCCGGTCATCCGCTATCACGAGCCAAGCCCGACGAGGTCGCGCGGCCGGCAATGCGCAAAGCAAAGCACAAACGCCGGCCGGAGACGTCGGGCGACGAAGAATCATGAGCACCGCCGAAAATGTGTCGACCGCGTTTATTAACCAGGCGATCGATTTCCTTACTGGCGAGTACTTACCAAAAATCGAGCGCTGTCTGGAGCGGTTGACAGACGAACAGATCTGGTGGCGCTCGAACGAGCAATCCAACAGCATCGGCAATCTCGTCTTGCATTTATGCGGTAACGCTCGGCAGTGGATCGTCTGCGGTCTCGGTTTCGAACCCGACCATCGCATACGCGACGCCGAGTTCGCGCAACGCGACGTTCTACCGCGCGCCGACCTCGTTCAATTACTCCAAACAACCATCGCCGACGTCGAGACCGTCCTTCGTCAACTGGATCCGTCAGTGCTATTGGAACAACGGACGATACAGGGCAGCGAAGTCGACGTCCTGCACGCGATCTTCCACGTGACCGAACATTTTTCGATGCACACTGGTCAGATCATCATGCTCACGAAGATGCTGACCGCGACTGATCTTCGCTTCTATGGTTTTGAAGACGGCGCGCCCGCGCATCGTTGGCGTTGATTGCGATTGGTGTCCGTGTTTAATATAGCCGCATCCGGCCGGTGCGATTCCCGGCCGGGCTTTCATAAAGTTACTCTTACGCCCAAGGAGCAGAATCTCAATGACCTATGTCGTTGCCGAACCGTGCGTCAACTGTCGTTATACTGACTGTGCCCTCGTTTGCCCCGTCGAAGC
>JAICGQ010000097.1 GCA_025923035.1 Pyrinomonadaceae bacterium
CAATCGAATGGATGCGGTCGGCTCGACTTCTGAAGCGAATACGCTTTACAAAGAGGGTACTGGATACCCGGCGCTAGTGCCGTTCTCGATCGATTACTCTTTTTATCGTGATAACTGCGGAAAGGGAGGCTCGATTACAACCTTTGGGCCATGCCCCACTGGTGGAAACCTGAAGGACACGAACAACAACGCCGCTGACTTCGTGTTTGTCGATACCAATGGTACGTCAGCAGGCGCGGGCCAACGCCTTGGAGCACCCGGACCCGAGAACCTCAGCTCGCCGATCGAGCGAAACGCTTCTTTTGCTGTGAACTTGCTGGACATCTGCGTTGCCGCAGCATCGCCGCCGAATCGTGTGCGCGACTTCACGTCGGATCCTCCGAACAACTCCACCTTCGGAACGCTGGATATTCGCCGAACAATCGTGAATAACACCGGGGGCAACGTGACCCGATTGCGGTTCCGAGTAGTTGACCTGACAACGTTCCCGGCGCCCAGTGGCATCGCCGACCTCCGGCCACGAACTTCGACCGCCGTAGTCGTAACTGTCGATCGCCCACCGTGTGGCAGCGGAACGAGCAACGTAACCGTTCAGGGAACGACCCTCGAACAACCGCCGTCACAGCCAAACGGTGGTGGATTCAACTCGTCAATGTCCGCAGGCGTGGTAACGCTTGCAACGCCCATTGCAAATGGCGCTTCTGTCGACGTCCGCTTCCTGCTTGGCATTCAGCAAACCGGAAGCTTCAAGTTCTTTTTCAACGTCGAAGCGTTGCCATAAAGCTCGAACACAATTGGCTGAGAAGGGAGAGGTTGAACCATGCCTCTCCTTTTTCTTTGGATTTCGCCGCCATGGACCACAAAAAACAAAAGTATTGCTGTCACATAGATAGCGCGGGTATCATACAGTCCCCTTCCAGCGGGCTTGTCCGATTGGGAAGAGCGATTCGAGCCAGGGTTGTTTGCGGTTTTCGGCAACGTGCGGAGGAGCGTAGATGATCCTGTTTCCGGATCTTCCCAAAAGACGCGGATATCACTGCGGACTAATCAACCACTAACAAAGACAAGCATCACATCGTTGGCCCAGGAAACTTCAGACCAGTGTGTGCCGCTCGGTCTCAAAAATATAACTGCTGCGGCGTCGACGTGCGCTCACGCAGTATCAAACAAGCAAGTTAGTTTTCACGCCGCACAGAACATCGTGGGCCCACCTACTAAGGAGAGAAAAGAGGCATGTGCAAATCGTTTCGTGTTTCCGTTGTCTTCTCTGGCCTGGTAATTGTGGTATTAGCACTTTCGCAAGTCGCCTTCGCCGGCGTTGCAATGCAGACCACGGAACCGGCCGCTAATCCGGAAGGCAACAAGAGCACTTCCCCCAAAGCCAAAAAGAAAAAGAAGAAGAAAGAGAGCGCCGCCAGTATCGTCGTGTTTGGCACCTACAGCCCACAGGCGACCACGGCCCAACCAGTAGCTCCGGTAGTCGACACGGTTTCCGGTAATGCGGATTTTGTTCCGCCGGCGACCGCGCCCGCAAAACGTACGGTCCGATCCGCGAAAACACCGTCGGCCCAGATCCTGCCGGTGAATGATCCACCGGCTAACGTAGCGGCGACCACGTTGGTAATCTCCGAATTTCGCGTTCGTGGGCCAAACGGCGCTAACGACGAGTTCATCGAAATCTTTAACGGCACCGGCGCGGACCATACCGTGGCTGGAGGCGGCACAGGTTACGCCGTCGCGGCTTCAAACGGAGTTGCCCGTTGCGTTATTCCAAACGGCACGGTGATCCCGAACAAGGGCCACTATCTCTGCGTGAACAGCGTGGGCTATAGCCTTGCTTCGTATCCTGCAGGTAATGGAACCACTGCAACAGGTGATGCTACCTACACCACGGACATTCCGGATAACGCCGGCATCGCGATCTTCAATACCAGTGTTCCGGCCGACTTCACCCTGGCGAACCGCTTTGACGCGGTTGGCTCGACCTCTGAAGCGAACACGCTTTACAAAGAGGGCACTGGTTACCCGGCGTTGACGCCGTTCTCGATCGACTACGCGTTCTATCGCGACAACTGCGGTAAGAACGGTTCGATCACGACCTTCGGCCCCTGCCCCGCAGGTGGTTTGGTCCAGGACAGCAACAACAACGCGGCCGACTTCGTCTTCGTCGATACGAATGGTACTTCGGCGGGCGCCGGTCAGCGTCTTGGCGCGCCGGGACCGGAGAATCTTAGTTCTCCAATCGAACGGAATGCGTCGTTCGCGGTGAATCTCCTTGATATCTGCGTCGCAGCAGCGTCGCCGCCCAACCGCGTTCGCGACTTCACTTCGGATCCAGCCAACAACTCCACTTTCGGAACGTTGGACATTCGCCGAACAGTCGTCAATAACACCGGCGGGAATGTGACGCGTCTGCGATTCCGCGTGATTGACATCACGACGTTCCCGGCGCCAAGCGGCATTGCCGACCTGCGGCCACGAACTTCCACAGCCGTGGTTGTGACCGTCGATCGTCCGCCGTGCGGCAGTGGAACGAGCAACGTAACCGTTCAGGGAACGACGCTCGAACAACCGCCGTCACAGCCGAACGGTGGTGGATTCAACTCATCAATGTCCGCAGGCGTGGTAACGCTGGCGACGCCGATTGCTAATGGCGCCTCCGTCGACGTTCGCTTCCTGCTGGGCATTCAGCAGACAGGAAGCTTCAAGTTCTACCTAAACGTCGAAGCCCTGCCGTAAGCAATCCACAAATTGATTTATCAGGGAGAGGTTCGCCTCTCCCTTTTTTTATTCGAGAGAGATCGTCGCGAGGCGGGGGTCGAAGCGTTCGTTTGAGGGAAATCTGTAGGTGGCCACGTATTCGGGTGGGGTTGTTTCGAGAATCGGTTGTCCCTCTGCTTCGAGCCAGGCATGGCCCGTCACTGTTCCAGACCGGTCGTTTCGCACACCAAAAATAATCCGCGTCGGCGTTCCGCTTTGCGACAAATAGCGATGCAACACCGCGGCGCGTTTCCAACAGATCGGCCTGAACATCAACACATCCGCCGACAGTAAAAGATCAATCGCTCGCGCGAGTCGTTGGTGCTCGAGGGGATCCGCCGGCGTTGGTCGATCCGACTGTCGCCCAGCGACGATCTCGAGCGCACGCGGCAACGAATATCGGCGCGCCGCAATCGATAGGACCACCACCCACCACGCCATCCGGCACATCAGCAACGCCTCCCGCGGCTGCGTCACGAGCTTGCGTCCGGCGCGATAAATGACCCTCGAAGTTTTTCGCAATCCACTCACTGAACGCGAATTCTAGCTCATTTGAGTTTTCACATCTAAACGGATAGTCTTAAACGCCATAAGCCTTAATAAATTCCGCAAGTAAACCGAAAGAAGGCCCATCCGAGCACGGCGCCTTCACTCGAACTAGGAGGGTCTGTGGCGGTTATTCGTCCTTTTCGCGCATTGCGTCCACCGGCTGAGCGCGCCCAGGCAGTTGCCAGTGTGCCGTACGACGTCGTTAACACCGATGAAGCTCGCGCACTCGCACGCGGAAACGCTCTGAGTTTTCTGCACGTGTCGCGACCGGAGATCGATCTGCCTGCCGGCACCGATATTCACAGCGACGCGGTCTATCGCAAAGCAGTCGAGAACTTCGAAAAGCTGATCGCCGAGTGTCCGCTGGAAAAGGAGGCCGAGCCGAGTCTTTACCTGTACCGCTTGGTCATGGGCGACCATGAGCAGGTCGGGATCGTTGCGTGCTGCTCGATCGACGAGTACGACAACGACACGATTCGCAAACACGAGCGCACGCGCCGCGACAAGGAAGACGATCGCACGAGGCACATGCTCATGTTGCGCGCGCAAACTGGTCCAGTGTTTCTCACTTACCGCCGCCGGGCTGAGATCGACGAACAGGTTTCAGCAGCACTTAACGCGTCGCCGTTGTACGACATCACGGCCGAAGACGGGATTCGTCACACCATCTGGCGGCTCGCCGAAACAGACGCACTCGTCAACAGCTTCCGTTCCGTTCCGCTGCTCTACATCGCCGACGGCCATCATCGCGCCGCCAGCGCCAGCCGCGCGCGTGGCGAGTTGCGAGATCAGAGTTTCACGCATACGGGACAGGAAGATTACAACTACTTCCTCACCGTGATCTTCCCGGATTCACAACTACAGATACTCGCTTACAACCGCGTCGTTCACGATCTCAACGGAATGTCGAAAGACGAGTTTCTCGAGGCGATTCGCCGGCAGTTCACAATCGGCGAGAACGCCGATCCCGCGCCGAAACAGCGCGGTCAGTGGAGTATGTATCTCGAGGGCAAGTGGTACGGACTACACCTGTCACCCGAAACAACACTGCCCGACGGCGTGGTCCAGAATCTCGACGTGAGCGTTCTGCAGGACCGCTTGCTCGATCCCGTCCTCGGTATCAAGGACATTCGCACCGACAAGCGGATCGACTTCGTCGGCGGACTCCGCGGAACAAAAGAGCTCGAACGACTGGTTGACGAAGGCAAAGCGGCCGTTGCGTTTTCGTTGTATCCGACGACAGTTGCAGAGTTGTTAATGGTTTCCGACGCCAACCAGATCATGCCGCCGAAGTCGACTTGGTTCGAACCTAAGTTACGGGATGGTCTATTAATTCATTCGATATGAAAGTACTTGTTGCCGATAAATTCGAACAATCAGGCCTCGACGGCTTGCAGGCCCTGGGCTGTGAAATCTCGTATCAACCCGATCTGAAAGACGATTCGCTCGCTGAGGCGATTCGTAATGTTGCACCTGACGTGCTGGTTGTGCGCGGGACGAAGGTGACGGAGCCGATGCTCGACGCTGGACCAGTGAAACTGGTGGTTCGCGCCGGTGCGGGTTACAACACGATCGACGTCGCTGCTGCGTCAAAGCGCGGGATCTATGTTTCGAATTGTCCCGGTAAAAACTCGATCGCCGTCGCAGAGCTCGCCTTTGCACTCATTCTCGCGCTCGATCGTCGCATCGCCGATAACGTTGTCGCGTTGAGACAAGGCACGTGGAACAAGAAAGAGTTTTCGAAAGCGCGCGGGTTGTACGGCCGGACCCTCGGATTGATCGGCGTCGGGAAGATCGGACAGGAGATGATTCCGCGCGCGCGAGCGTTTGGTATGCCGGTGGTCGCGTGGAGCAGGAGTTTGACGAGCGAGCGTGCGGCGGAACTTGGGGTCGAACTAATGTCGTCGCCGCCGGCGGTCGCGGCCGCTGCGGACGTCGTCAGTGTTCATCTCGCGCTCAAGCCAGAGACAAAGAATCTGATCAATGCAGAGTTCTTCGAGGCGATGCGCGAAGGAGCGTACTTCATCAACACGGCGCGCGGCGAAGTAGTGGACCAGCAGGCGCTGGTCAATGCGATCAGGAACCGCGGCATTCGCGCCGGACTCGACGTCTACGCGCTTGAGCCCACCTCCGCAACGGCGGAGTTCCAGGATGAGATTGCGAAAGAACCGGGACTGTACGGCACGCATCACATTGGCGCCTCGACGGACCAGGCGCAGGACGCGATTGCAACAGAGACTGTGCGCATCGTCGAACAGTTTATGCAGACCGGGAAAGTTCCGAACGTCGTGAACCTGGCCCAACGGACGCCGGCTACTCACCGTCTCGTCGTTCGTCATCTCGATCGCCCCGGTGTGTTGGCCGGTGTGCTGGATGCGCTCAAGGCGGAACACATCAACGTTCAGGAAATGGAGAACATCGTCTTTGAAGGTGCGGCCGCCGCGGTCGCTCGCATCAACCTTGACAATGCGCCCTCACAGGAGAGTTTGCGGCAGATCGAGGCAAGCAGCCCTGACATCATCGAACTCAACTTGCTGAAGTTGGTATGAACACTGCTGTCATCACTGGGGCCTCATCCGGAATCGGCGCTGCTTTTGCTGAAAAACTCGCCGCCCGCGGACGAAACGTTCTGCTGGTCGCGCGCTCTGAAGACAAACTCATTGCAATGTGCAACGAACTCGGGCGAATGAGTGACATTCGAGCGCACTATATCGCCCTGGATCTGATTCGGCCGGATGCCGCCGCGCACCTCTTTGAAGAGACGCAGAGACGCGGGTTGGTGGTCGACATGCTCGTCAACAACGCGGGGTTTGGATCGATGGACGACTTCATCAATCTCGATCTCGCGCGCGAGCTGCAGATGATCGACTTGAACATCAAGGCGTTGGTTGAATTGACGCACCGGTTTTTGAAGCCGATGCGCGAACGGCAGCAGGGCGCGATCATCAATGTTGCGTCGACCGCGGGTTTTCAGGCTGTTCCGTACATGACGACCTACGCCGCCACAAAGGCGTTTGTATTGTCGTTCTCGGAGGCGTTGTGGGAAGAAAACCGCGAGCACGGCGTGCATGTCATGGCGCTGTGTCCCGGTGTGACTGAGACCAATTTCTTTGCCGCGTCGAACATGGGCCGTCCGCCGATGCGTACGATTCAAACGCCGGAAGAGGTCGTGGACACCGCTTTGCGCGCGTTGGGCCAGCGAAAGCCGAGTGTGATTTCGGGTTGGACCAACTGGCTGGCCGTCGCAGCCGAACGCTTCGTTCCACGCTCGTTTGTCATCAAAATCGCGGGCAAGGCCTTGCGCTCGCAGTTCGAAGAATAAGAATTTGAACACGGATTAGCACGGAGGCAGTAATGACTGAACGGATTTTTAACTTTAGTGCGGGGCCGGCGGTGTTGCCGGTGCCGGTGTTGGAAGAAGCGCAACGCGACCTGCTGAGTCTTCCCGGCGTCGGCATGTCGGTGATGGAGATTAGTCACCGCTCGAAAACCTTCGACGAGATTATCGGTCGTGCCGAGAGTGGCCTGCGCGAACTGCTCAGTATCCCCGACAACTATCGCATCCTCTTCCTGCAAGGCGGCGCGAGTCTGCAGTTTTCAATGATCCCGATCAACTTTCTCCCGAAAGACGGCAGCGCCGATTACGTGTTAACCGGAAGCTGGGGGAAGAAAGCGCTGAAAGAGGCGAAGAAAGCCGGCAACGTGAATATCGCGGCCACGATGGCTGACGGCGGATTCACGCGCGTCCCGGGCAACGACGAAATCAGTCTCAATCCCGGCGCCGCCTACGTCCACATCACGACCAACGAAACGATCGAAGGCGTGCAATGGAAACATGAGCCCGACACGGGTTCGGTTCCGCTCATCGCGGACGCGTCTTCCGACATTCTTTCGCACGCAATCCCTGTTGATAAGTACGCGCTCATCTACGCCGGCGCGCAAAAGAACATGGGACCGAGCGGTGTCACGCTCGTCATCATTCGCGACGATCTGTTGCCACGCATTCCCGACGGCCTGCACACGATGCTCGACTACCGCACGCACGTCGAAAACAACTCGCTCTACAACACACCAAACACGTGGGGCATTTACATCATCAGCCTCGTCACGAAGTGGATCAAAGACAAAGGCGGCATTGCGGGTATGGGACGCGAGAACGACGAAAAGGCGCAATTGATCTACGACGCAATCGACGCGACTGACTTCTATCGCGGCCACGCCGACGCCGATTGCCGCTCGACCATGAACGTCACGTTTCGTTTGCCTTCCGAAGAACTGGAGAAGAAGTTCACTTCCGAAGCGACGGCGCAGGGACTCGACGGTTTGAAGGGTCATCGTTCCGTCGGCGGCATCCGCGCATCGATCTACAACGCGTTTCCACGCGCAGGCGTCGAAGCGCTGGTTTCGTTCATGAAAGAGTTTGAACGCAAGAATGGTTGAGGGCTCCGATCACGAGAACCTCGCGTTCAAGATCGGACCGGATGATGTTGGCGTGCGGCTCGACGCCTTTCTTGCGTCGCAGATCGAAGGCTGGAGCCGCGCGCGGCTGCAACGCCTGATCGAAGCCGAAGACGTTCTCGTCAACGGTAAACTGGCCAAGCCCTCGTACAAACTTCGCGAACACGACCAGCTTGAAGTCGAGTTAGTTTCGCCTGCGACAACCAACTTCACTCCGGAAGCAGTTCCGATCGAGATCGTTTACGAAGACGACACACTCGTAGTCGTCAACAAACCTGCGGGGCTGGTGGTCCATCCAGCCGCAGGTATCCAATCCGGCACACTCGCGAACGCGCTCGCCTACCATTTCGAACAACTGCCAAACGCGTCGAGCGTGCGGCCGGGGATCGTGCATCGACTCGATCGCGATACGTCCGGCTTGCTCGTCGTCGCCAAGACTGAAGCCGCGCTCGAAAACCTTTCCGATCAGTTTCGCGCGCGCTCGGTTTACAAATTGTACGCGGCACTGGTCCACGGACGCGTGGCATCGGATGCAGGTCGTATCGAGCAACCGCTGGCGCGCGATCCATCGAACCGCACGCGGATGGCGGTCGTGCGCGGTGGACGCAGTGCTTTGTCGATCTATCGCGTCGCCCGCCGCTTTAATCGGTTCACGCTGCTCGACGTCCAACTCAAAACCGGCCGCACGCACCAGATTCGCGTCCATCTTGCGTGGCTGAAACACCCGGTGGTCGGCGATGAAACTTACGGCGGCGGCCGCGACAACACCATCCAGGATCCAAAACTCAAATCACAAATCCGCGGTCTTGGCCGTCACTTCCTGCACGCAGAAAGACTCGCCTTCACGCACCCCGCAACAGGCGAACGCGTGCAGTTTCACTCTCAATTACCGCCGGAACTCTCTGATTTGTTAACGGAGATTAAGGAATAGGTTCGAAGCGACGAATCAACTCCTGGAACTTCTGATCGCCGCGAAGCCAGTCAAACTTCGGATCGATGCGGATTAACACCAGCCCCGGCTGGCGCGATTGAAACGCTTCGTTGAGATAATGCACCGTCCGTTCGCTGTCTTTGAGGCCCGCATAGACGATCGCAAAGTAAATCCCGGAGATGTAACGATGGCGTGACAACGACTGGAGCTTCGCCAGGATGTCGTTCGCTTCAGCAGTCTTCCCCGCCATCCCGTAAGCAAAACCAAGCGACGACGACGCTTCCATCTCAGTCTCGATTACTTTGTCAGGTATTGGACCACTCTGCGGCGCCTTGATCAGCGCACGCAACTCCGCGATCGCTTCGTTGTACATACCCTTCTGCACGTACGCCAGCGCCAGGTAGTGCCTCGCGACCCAGAAATCAGGATCGGCTTTCAAACCCTGTTTGTAGATCGCGATCGCGTCGTCGTACTTGTGTTCGTAGTAGGAATACAGACCGTGGTTCGCGGTGATGATCGGCGACAGCGGATCGAGCTTGTGTGCCTCCTCGATCTCGGCCTTCGCGCGATTGAACTTCCCCATCTGCATCAGGTACGACGCGTACCACTGATGCGCGGTCGGATATTTCGGGTTCAGTTTTAGCGCCTGCTGAAAATCACTCTCGGCGCCAAGCCAATCCCAATCGTAGGCCAGTCGCACAAACGCACGTGACGTGTACGCTTCCGCGAGCGTCGGATCGGCGTCGACAGCCTTCTGCGCCGCAGCCTTCGCCTTCGGCATTTCTTCGATTGGCCGCGCGACACCGATGTCGCAGAGCAGCGCATACGAATCAGCCAGACCGGAAAACGCGAGCGCGAACGTCGGATCCTTTTCCTCCGCTCGTTTGAAAAATTCGATGCCGTTGCGGAACCCTTCTTCGTTGCGTTTGTTCCAGAAGTACCGGCCCTTCAGGTAGAGCTGATACGCCTCGGCGTCTTTCGTGTAACGTTTGGCGAGCCTCTCTTCGTCTTCGCCCGACAGTCGCAAACGCAAACTCTGCGAGATCTTTCGCGACACTTCGTCCTGCACGGAAAAAATGTCGGTCACGTTGCTGTTGTATTCGTCTCCCCAGATCTGCGAACCGTCGGCGACTTTGATCAGCTCTGTCCTGATGACGAGACGGTTATCGAGCGCGATCAATCGTCCCGTCAACACAGCGCCGACGTTCAGATTGCGTCCAGCTTCAACCGGATCCATGTTCGAACTCTTGAACCGGAACGCCGCGTTGCGCGACATAACGCGCAAGTTCGGCAACTGCGAAAGACTGTTGATGATGCTTTCAGTTATTCCATCGGAGAGATACTCAGCATTCGGATCTTTCGTGTCGTTGACGAAAGGAAGAATCGCGACTGAATTGATCGCCGGTGTGGCGCGCGTGAAGTAAACAATGATTCCGATCGACACGACTGCCAGCAACACCGGAATCGCGTACTTGAGCCAGCTCGTCCGCGACGGCTCGGTGATCGCGCTCGGGGGAGGCGCTGCTGATTCAGCCACTGTTTCCGGGTTTGATCGAGCACCTGTCGTGAGCGGAATCGCCTCTGTTTCCATCGGACGAGTGTTATAGCTTTGTGCAATCGGACGCTCGCCCGTCGATGTATGAACCTCGTCACGAAGCTGTTCGAGATCGAGTTTCAGATCGGTGATGGTTTGATATCGCTTCGCTTTGTCTTTCGCTAGTGCTTTTGAAACGATACGGTCGAGTTGGCGCGGCACGTCGGAAACGTGCTGCATCAACGGCACGGGATCGTGATCGATGATTGAAACGCGCGTGTGACTGTCGGTGCGTCCTTTGAACGGCGGTTGCCCGGCGATCATCTCGTAAAGGACCACGCCGAGGCTGAAGACGTCGGAACGCGTGTCGATCGTGTCGCCCTGTGCTTGTTCGGGCGACATGTAACCGCTGGTGCCCATGATGATCCCGGGATTCGTTTCTGTGATCGGTATCGTGACGGCATCGGGATCCGCTGCGGAACTGTCGCGGTCGGTAAGTTTCGCCAGGCCGAAGTCGAGAACTTTCACGAAGCGATCGCGCACGAACCGATCCTGCCGCAACATGATGTTCTCAGGCTTGATGTCGCGATGGACGATACCGGCGGCGTGCGCGGCTTCGAGCGCCATCGCAACCTGGATCGCGACGCCGAGCGCCGCGTCGAGTTTCAACGGTTCTCGCCAGAGACACTGTCGCAACGTCTCGCCTTCGATGTATTCCGTGGCGATGTAATACTTTTCTGCGGCTTCGCCAATCTCGTAGACAGTGAGTATATTGGGGTGGTTCAGCGCGAGGATAGCGCGTGCTTCCTGCCGGAAACGGCGCAGCCGGCTCTCAGATCGGGTCAGTTCTTCGGGAAGTACCTTGAGCGCGACCTTGCGTCCGTGTTGTTTGGTGTCTTCACCGAGCAGGACCTCGCCCATGCCGCCCTTGCCGAGCCTGCGCAGGATGCGATAATGGGCGATGTAGGCGGGAGGCGAATCGTCGCTGACTGAATTCGAGCTGTGCGAGTTGTCGGGCATGAAGGTGTTGCACGCGACTACGTTGGGCCGAAGATCAGTTTCCGGTTGATTGTACCACTCGAACTGAATCCATAATATCCGTGTCCCGCGCGGTGGTCACGAAAAGGGCAACAGCTTGAAGTTTGGCGGCATCGAAACCGCCGTACCCAGCAGACTCAGGGCCGACCCCTGAACTATAATCCAGATCGCATGTCAACAGCTCGAATACGCATTCTAATCACGTCTTTTTCAGCGGTTTGCATAATCGCCGCTGCTTCGTTGACCGCCTTTGCTCAAAAGCCGAAGGCCAGTCCGACGCCGGTTTCTCCAGAACCGCAAGGTACCGAGCGAATCAACGTGCGCCGCGTGCGGTTGCCGATCACGGTTACGGACAAGAAAGGCAATTTTGTCCCGGGCCTGACGAGAAACGACTTCCTTATCCTCGAAGACAAAGTACCGCAAGCGATTGAGACCTTTTCAGACGACAGCGCGCCAACTTTGCCGCTGTATGTCGCCGTTTTGATGGATACGTCGCCGTCAACCGCAGGCAAACTGAAGTTTCAACAAGAGTCGGCGATGAACTTCATTCAGACCGTCGTGAAGGCGCGCAAAGATCGCGTGCTCTTCGGCACGTTCGACGATCAGGTCACGTTGCTGCAGGATTTCACCGAAAGGCTCGACCTGCTCGATAAGGCTGTTTACGGCGTCAAGAAGATGGGCAAACAGACGGCGCTGTTTGATGCAGTGTGGGAGTTTTGCGACCAGAAGATGCGCTCTGTCCCCGGTCGCCGCGTACTCCTGCTCGTCACCGATGGTGAAGACACCTACAGCCGCGCAAACATTCGCGACGCGATCGACATCGCCCAACGCACTGAGACGACGATTTTTGCCATCTCCACCAAGGCCGGATTCTTATCGACCGTCCCCGGTGTAGAAGCAGGCCAGGTTGCCGATAAAAAAGATCGCGATCTGCAAACATTGGCTGATGAAACCGGCGGCGCCGCGTTCTTCACCGGCGACATGCTTTCGCTGGAACGATCGTTCACCAAGATCTCCAAAGAGTTGCGCGCGCAGTATCTGGTCACTTACGACCCGACAAACAAGAAATATGACGGCACGTTCCGCAAGATCGACGTCAAACTCGCCGAAGGTCGCGGCGATCTAAAAGTGAGAACGAAGAAGGGTTACAAAGCTATCGCTGACAGCGTAATGCCGTAGCCAGGTGATTCATAGGAAGTGAAATAGCAAGATGCGTTATTCGTATTTCAACCGTTCAGTCGTACTGCTGCTCCTCGTCGTAGTCGCCGTGTGCGTCGGATTTGCTACCAGCAGTCTTTCGGCGCAAAACGAGCCGGCCAGTGTGACGGCAAGCCCGTCGCCTTCGCCGACTCCCCGTCGCGAAGAGTTGCCGCAGGATTCCGACGAAGTGATCAAGGTTGAAACCAACCTCACGAACATCTTCTTCACTGCCGCCGATCGCAACAAGCGTTTCATCAGCAATCTCAAAGCGGAAGACATCCGCGTGTTTGAAGACGGACAGCAACAGGACATTTTTACGTTCCAAACAAACATCGATCTGCCGCTGTCGCTCGCGATTCTGATCGATTGCAGTGCTTCCGAAGAACGCACCCTGCCGGACGAAAAAGAAGCGGCGCGCGCGTTTCTCGAAAACATTTTGAAGCCGGGCGGAAAAGATGAGGCCGCGATCTTGTCGTTCACTGGCGAGACCACGCTCGAACAGGGTTTCTCCGGCAGCATCGAACGCCTCAGACGGGCCATCGATCGCGTCGAGTTTATACCGCCGTCAGGTTACATCGGCGGTGGAGTGGTGGTTAATGGAACGCCGCCGATTTCAGGTACGAACCAGGCCATCGCGGGATCGACGGCGATCTGGGACGCGGTTTGGGCCACCTCGGAAGAACTGATCGGCACCTCCGCCGAGCACACACGCCGCGCCATCATTCTGCTCACGGACGGCGTCGACACCAGCAGCCGTTTGAAGATGGACGAAGCCATCGCCGCCGCCCAAAAAGCCGACGCCCTGGTCTATGCCATCGGCATCGGCGACCGCTATACATTCAACGTAAACGAAGGCTCGCTACGAAAAATCGCCGAGAAAACCGGTGGCCGCGCGTATTTTCCGCGACACGAACGAGACCTCCGCGACGCGTTCACCCAGATTCAGCGCGACCTCCGCGAGCAGTATCTTGTGGCCTATTCGCCGACAAACAAGAATCGCGACGGTTCGTACCACAAAATCGAGATCCAGATCGTCAATCCGGAACTGAAACAACAGAATCTGAAACTCAACTACCGCGCCGGGTACTTCGCAAAGACGGGTGGCGCGCCCGAAACGCCCGCTAAACGCAAGAGTTCCGGCCAGTAAAAACGTCTTTATGGCCCAGTAAATCAGGTGAATCCGTGGTTCCCAAACGCGGATTAAACCTGTTATACTCGCGGCGGCTTGTAGGTCTTTCCGGAGTTCTCGGAGACTCCGAACACCCACTTCCCGACCCTCCTCCCACGAGGTCTCGTTCGAAATACGTCCGGTTTACATCAGATGAGCACCAGCACCTCAGACCGAGGCCGAGTCCTGATTGTCGACGACGACCAAAGAGTCCTTGAACTCCTGGTTGATCTGCTCAGACTTGAAGGCTACGAGGTCGCGGGCGCTGCCGATGGAGCAGAAGGCATTGATCTGGCCCATTCGTTTGCGCCTGACGTCGTCATCAGCGACGTCGTGATGCCGCGCGTCGGCGGTCTCGAACTGTGCCGTCGTCTCAAACACGACCCGCAAACGGCTTCCATTCCCGTGCTCCTGATCAGCGGTATTCGCAAGGCGGACGAAGCCGGCATCGAAGGACTTCACGCCGGCGCCGACGACTACGTCGATCTCCCGTTCAGAAAC
>JAICGQ010000098.1 GCA_025923035.1 Pyrinomonadaceae bacterium
AAGCACAAAGCACAAAGCACAAAGCACAAAGCACTAAGTTCTACCTACCAGTTCCTTCAGGTCCTTTGAGTGGTTCAGGAATATCGGCAATGGTGTAGGCGAAGACGGCCATGGTTGCGACGCAGAGTTGCAAATCACGCGGATCGATCTTGTCCAACGTGTCCGACGCCGTGTGATGGATGTCGAAATAACGCGACCCTTCGACGTCGAGACTCGCACCCGGAACACCCTCGCGCATGATTGGACCAATATCGGCGCCGCCTCCACTCGGAGCAATTCCGTCAGCCCCGATGCCGCTCAACAACTTGGCGATCTCGCGCAGGTTCGAACGAACTTGCAGCGGCGCAGTCGCAGCGAGACCTAAACCCTCCGGACGATACGTCCCTGAATCAGACTCGATCGCGAAGATGTGCTTCGAAAGCTCCGCGCGATATGCATCGCGATACGCATTGCCGCCACGCAACCCGTTTTCTTCATTTGTATAAAGCACGACACGAATCGTGCGACGCGGTCTCAAACCGAGCTCTTTCAACAGCCTCACCGCTTCCCACGCGATGATGCAACCACCACCATCGTCATGCGCTCCCTGGCCCACGTCCCACGAATCAAAGTGCCCGCTGACCAGCACGATCTCATCCGGCTTCTCCGATCCGCGCAGCTCAGCAATCACATTCGCCGACTCCGCGTCAGGCAAAAACTTCGCTTCCATCTTCAGTCGCAACGTCATGCGATCGCCACGATCGTGCATACGTTGCAACAGTTCGGCGGCTTCGATCGAAATCGCCGCAGCCGGAATTTTCGGTTGTCGCTGATCGTAATTGAGCCCGCCCGTGTGCGGTGACTGAAGACTGACGGGCGTAACGGATCGCACGAGCGCAGCAACCGCCCCATAGCGCGCGGCGCGTGACGGGCCAGATCCGCGATACTGCACCGTCGCACCATAGCCCGTAAACGGCACGTTATAAACCACGATCTTGCCGCGCACCTTTTCACCAAGCGCATCAAGCTCCGCGAAGTTACGCACGACAACAGGCTCGGCCGTGATCCCCTCGGCAGGTGTGCCTAC
The DNA here is from genome assembly GCA_025923035.1 of Pyrinomonadaceae bacterium. GTDB lineage: Bacteria > Acidobacteriota > Blastocatellia > Pyrinomonadales > Pyrinomonadaceae > PSRF01. The sequence goes on from JAICGQ010000098.1 coordinate 1,067, forward strand.
GCTATTTCCAAGTCCGAGCATGGAGAGTTTCATCGGACGCGGCGCCGTCATCTCCAGACTCTCCTCACCGCGCACCCAATGCGGCACCATCACCTTCTCGCCACGCACGTTGTCCAAACCATCGCGCTTCATCTCGGCGAGCGCCCACTCGATCGCACGCTCCAAACTCTTCGACCCGCTGAGTCGATGACCGATGTGGTCCGTTAAGTACGCGAGTCGCTCGTACGCGCGATCACTCACGAGCGCGGCGCCGATAATGCGACCAGCCGTTGCGCGATAGTTGTCGATCGACACGGTCGGCGGCGGCAGCGGCGTTGGCGTCGGGGACGGTGATGCCTGCGGTACGTTCTGCGGCGGCGGAGACGGTCTCGCTGGATCCTGAGCCTTCACGAACGGCAGACAGATCAATGTCGATATGAGTGCGAGGAGCTGTAATTGGCGCACTGGTGGAACTCCCTCCTAATCAGAAACTGTGCTCGGTTGGGACTGGGGCATCCCGGTCCACGCCGGCCGCACGTCGGCGGATTTATCTTTGCGACGGATCATGAACGGCCGCTCGCAGAACCAGAAAAAGATCCACGCGAACAAGATCGTCACCGGCAACGTCAGTAACAACACGTTCACTGACTGCAGCCATTCCGGATTCGTAAACTGCCACGACACAATGACGACCAGTTCGTGGGTCAGGTAAAGCGAATACGAGAAGATTCCAATTATCGCGAAGATGGATACAACAGACGGAACGCGCGTGCGGCGAATCCAGCTTTGTTCGGCGAGCACGAGCCGGTTGATGAGGATAAAGAACCCGAGCCCCCACAGCGGATGAATCAGGAACCACGCGAAGTTCTTCGCGAACGTATCTTTCGGAATGAAGTGCAGGTAGTACGACAACACGGTCGCGCTGATTATCAGCAACACACTGAGACGCAAGTCGCGCGACCATTTCGGAAGTTGAATCAGACCAAAAAAGACTTCCACGCCGATCGCTCCGAGTGCCCACGTGAACCAGTGTGAAAGCGCTCCTTCAGGAACCGGCAGACCATATCCGAACTTCAACCAAGCCAGATGGCTCAACAACATCCAGGCGACACGCGAGCCCAAACAGATCGCGATCGTCACGCGCCAGCCCCAGCGAACGCGCACAAACAGCAGCAGAAAATAAGCGAGATACAGTTGCTCTTCGATCGCCAGCGTCCAGAACACGCCGTTGATGGTGTAACACGTCTGCGGATCGAGATTGTGCAGCATCAGCAGGTGCATGCCGATGTCGTAGAAGAAGAAGTGCGTGAAGTTGAGCTCTCCGTACGAATAGGCGACCAGCAGGAACAGCACCAGCGCGATTATGTAAGGTGGATAGAGCCGTCGCAGGCGTCGTTTCCAGAATGGACCAAAGCGAATGTCAGGCTCGACGCCGGTCGCGCGTGCTTTGGCCCATTGCAGGTGAATGCAAAAACCGGAAATGACGAAGAACAGGAAAACGCCGATGTAGCCAAACGAGCTGATGAACTGCAGCGCCCGAACCGGGTAATCGAACAGGTTGTTCGGCAGGACGTTCGGACCGCGTTCGATCGCGTGATACAGGACGACGCCTAAAGCCGCGATCCCGCGCAGCGCGTCGATGCTGCGCAGGCGCGTGGTTTCGGTCGGGGGAGATTGCAACTCAGGATTCAAGCGTTATGCCGAAACCAAAGAAGGTACGTCGATATTGTACTTCCGGATCTTGCTGTACAAGCGCGGACGATAGATACCGAGAAGATTCGCCGCGGCCTGTTTGTTTCCACCGGTGCGTTGCAAGGTCCGTTCGATCACGAGCCGTTCGATGTCTTCGAGCGTCATATTCGGCGGAACGTCCCAGCTCACTTGCGACGACGAGCCTTCCGGCACGGTCCCGTTGTCAAACGGCAAATCGATCGGTTCGATCTGCTTGTCCTTGGCCAGCAGCACGGCGCGCTCGATCACGTTCTGCAACTCGCGCACGTTGCCGGGCCACGCATGACCAAACAACCGTTGATACGCCGCCTGCGAAACACCCGTGATCGGGCGTTCGTATTTTTGAGCATACATGTGAAGGAAATGCTCGGTCAAAAGTTGAATGTCTTCACTGCGTTCGCGCAACGGTGGCACGTGAATCGTGATCGTCGAGATGCGATAGAAAAGATCGTCTCGCAGCAGACCGTCGCGGATCGCGTCGGCAGGCGGACGATTCGTTGAACACACGAGTCGAAAGTCGACCGCGTACGTCTTTTCCGAACCGATCTTCCGATAACTTCTTTCCTGCAACACACGCAACAACTTCGGTTGGAGCTCGACGGGCATCTCCGCGATTTCGTCGAGCATCAACGATCCGCCGGCAGCGTGTTGCACCAGTCCTTCCTTGTCGGCATGCGCGCCGGTAAACGCGCCTTTCGTGTGTCCAAACAGCTCCGACTCGATCAACTCCTTCGGCAATGCCGCGCAGTTTACCTTGATGAACGGTTTCTTCGATCGCAGCGACTGGTAATGGATCGCATTGGCGATCAACTCCTTGCCCGTGCCTGATTCACCCACGATCAAAACATTCGCGTCCGACTTCGCCACTGACTCGATCGTCTCATAAATCGTCTGCATCGGTTTCGACGCGCCGATGATGTTGAAATACTCGGCGCGTGTCGAAAGCTGTCGCCGCATATTCGCGGTTTCCGCTACGAGCTCGCGGCGCTCCAGCGCCTTTTCCACCAGCGGCTGAAGTTCTTCAAAGTCAAACGGCTTCTCGACAAAATAAAAAGCACCGGCTTTCGTCGCTTCGACAGCTTTCTGCACAGTTCCGTATCCGGTGACAACAATCACTTCCGAGGTCGGTCGCGCATCTTTCATGTGGCGCAGCACTTCGAGGCCATCCATGTCCGGCAGTTGCAGGTCGCATATCGCCAGATGATGCGCGCCTTGATCGAACAACTCGATAGCCGCCGCACCCGTCGCTGCCGTGTCGACCGAATAGCCTTCCTCGACGAAATTTTGTCGCAGCGAGTCAGCCATCATCGGCTCGTCGTCCACGACAAGAATTCTCACTTCTTTGTTCTCCACCTTTTTCTCCTCTCTCGAAATAGCCGCGCCTTGGGGCACCATAATGGTTCTACTCCCTATCGAAAGAATCGGTTAACCGGATTGTGATCCGGACAGCGGCAACACAACCACGAACTTGTTGTCCGCCAAATTTGTCGAGCCGCCGTGCGCCTCGATGATCTTTTTTGCCAGCGACAAGCGGATCTCGTCGCTGCCGGCAAACGCGCGAAACGGATCGTGATCCAACGGCCGCAGGCCCGACCACTCGATCATGGCGTGGTTGTCGGCGGTCGTGAGCGAAACCTTCACGGCTTCCGCGTCGTCGTCCTTACGCTTGAACTTAATGGCTCCGGCGAACATCGATTTGAATGCGTCGCTGAGTTTGGAATGATCGAATTCGCCCTGAATCGAGTCGGCGTCTGATTCGCAAACAACCTGCGCCTCGCTTTCCTGAAACGTCGAGCAGAGGTTACGAAGCACTTTCGCGACTTCGAAGCCGGGTTGTTTCTTCAGTTCGATCTCCCTCCCGAATTCCACAATCGTTGAAAGATCGCTGGCCGCGCGGTCGAGTCCGCTGATGAGCTTACTGATGGTTTCCTGTTCGTCGTCGGGCCGGTCGCTCTTCTCGATGCGCCGGCGGAGGAACGTGGCATACAGTTTGAGACCATTAAGCTGGTTCTTGAGGTCATGGACGATTTGGATCGAAGCTCGCCCGAGGTCTTGAAGCGATTCTGTATCTTCTATCCTCGACATTGACGCCTTCATCGATGCGAAACTCTCTCAGCTCGTTTTTAGGGGGCCTTAGGGGAGGGAACCTCACGCCGGACCGAGTGTACGAAAGAGACTTTGGTCCAGCAGCTTTATGTGTTGTATTTCAATGCGGCATGGTAACAAAAAACGCGCACGTATTCTAGTGATACAGTAAAATCAACAACTTGGGGTGGGTCGAGCGTTCGAAATTGCGCTCAGGTCAGTGAGCAAAATGGAAAACCAGGAAAACGCCGAAACGATTCTGCTGGTCGAAGACACGGAAGATAACCGATTCATGATGCGGCGTCTGTTGGAGATGACGGGCTACCGGGTGGTCGAAGCGACCAACGGTGAGGAGGCCGTGCGTTTCGCTGAAACTGAGCGGCCGGACGTGATTCTGATGGACTTGAGCCTGCCCGTGATCGACGGTCTCGCCGCGACGCGCGCGATTCGGAAGCTCGACGGCTTCGGAAAAGTGCCGATTGTCGCCGTCTCCGCCCACGATACTTCCGACTTTCAGGCGGACGCCCTGGCGGCGGGGTGCGACAGCTACATCACCAAACCGATCGATTTCAGTCAGTTGGAACTACTCATCGCGCGGCTACTTGGGAAGTAAGCCGCAGTTTTATACAATTCCCGCACTATGGCTGCTTCAGACCGTCGGCTCGAAGGCACTGAGTCGAATCGAACTCTGATTATCGTCGTGGCAATTGCCGCTGCTGTTGTGATTGCTGTGGTCTTCGGGGTTTTGATGTGGGCAGTCAGCAGTGGCCCTACCGGTGAAGCCGCGTTACAAGGCGCGTTTCGACCGGGCTCGCCCGAGTTTGAAAAAGACAAACAGAACATCGTTCTCGACACTCCCGAAGGTTGGGAAGGGAAACGGGCGCTCGGCGACCTCACGATGAGCCTGAAAACTACCGTACGGAATCTTACGGGGAAGACCCTGAGTGGACTCGAGATAAAAGGCTCAGTCGTCGATTACGAAGGCAAGCCGGTGAAAGAGAAGACCCTCGTATTTATTCCGACCAAACAACCGGAATTGGCAGCGAACAAGACGATGCAGGTGAATATGATGCTGGATGGAATGAAAGACACCGATCCCCGGGCCAACATCAAGATGGAAGTGACCGGGTTTAAGTTTAAGAACTAATCCATAAACAATTCTTCCAGCGATTGCTTCACCGGTTGAATCGAAACAACTTTCCCGCCCGCTTTTCTCAACGCAACCAGCACATTTTCGATTTCATTTTCGCCGGCGATTTCGATTCGTAGTCCACGTGGCGTGGAAGAGACGATGGCGTTTGCGGGGGGTTGCAGGTCAGAAGCATCTGCGCCGGTCGCGAGTATCTCCATTCGATTCGGATCGTCCGTCCGCTGGCGCAACTCCTCGAGGTGTCCGACCTGTGCGAGCTTTCCGCGTTTCAGGATCGCGACGCGATCGCAAAGCACTTCGATGTCGGAAAGAATGTGCGAGCACATAAAGACCGTCTTGCCATCGTCACGCAGCGAGGCGATCAGGTCGCGCACTTCGCGACGCCCCACCGGGTCGAGTCCGCTCATCGGCTCGTCGAGAAACACGATCTCCGGATCGTTTATCAACGATTGGGCCAGGCCCACGCGCTGAAGCATTCCTTTGGAAAACTTTCTGAGTTGCTTGTCCCAGCTCTTTTCGTCGAGTTTCACTCGCGACAGGAGATCGGCGGTGCGCTTTCTTCGCTCGGCTGAGGGAGAGCCGAAGATCTGGGCGCAGTACTCGAGAAATTCGCGCGCCGTAAGGTAATCGTAGAAGTAAGGGTTCTCCGGCAAGTACCCGATTCGTTCGTGCATGCGTACGTCGCCGATGTCGCGATTGAGAATTTTGGCTGAACCGCTGGTGGGAAAGATCAGACGCATGAGGAGCTTGAGCGTCGTGGTCTTTCCCGCACCGTTCGCGCCGAGAAACCCGAAGATCTGTCCGCCGTCCACCGACAGTGAAAGATCGTCAAGCGCACGTACTTTGCGTTTGCGGAAGAAACCGACTTCGTAGTCTTTGGTTAAATTTGCGATTTCGAGAACCGGCATAGGTCTATTTCAGAGGAACTTTAGTTTGTTTCCAATCCAACTCGACTTCGCAGGCGCCGGCTTTCAGCAGATAAGGAGCGCCTGACGGATCCAGCGGTGCTCCAGACTGGTCCACTTGTACTCGCAACGCGCGGAAAACCTGACCGAGTTCGCGCCAGGAATCAGGACACTTGCCGAAGCGTTCTTTGTAGGTCGTGAATAACTTTCGCAAAGCATCCTGCTGGTCCAATGAATCCAATCGCAGCAGATGCGCGCGCGCCATGTCCTTGACCTGGTCTTCGTTCGATTCCTCGTACATGTGCTTGTAGATCTCGCGTGCCGTGGACCGGCTGCCTCCTTCCGAGAGGAGTCGCGCTTTCATCGCTATCATCCAGTTGGGAGCGCCGGGGACCTGAGCGCCTCGCTCGTAGATTTCGCTCGCCTTTTGATATTCGTTCTGGCGCCAGTAGATGTAACCAAGGTGGTGATACAGACGCCAGGCATCCGGATTTGCGTTAATACCTTTCTCTGTCAGGCGAATGGCGTGTTGCACGTCAATCGCCGGCAGTACCGCGGCGGCGTATTCGTAAGGCTCGATGAACTCGGGATCGAGTGTCGTCGCGGTTTCCAGCAACGGCCCAAGCAACTTCAGGTTCAATATGCTCATGTCGTCGAGACGAATATCGCCCTCGAAGTGGTAAATCTTCTTCCCGACGTATTGCAGCGAACGCATCCAGTACCAATCGGCAGCCAGGCCATTAAAACCGAGACTCATCCTGCGCGCCGTCTTATCGTTTAGATAAAGACCTTCGTCGATGAGGTTCGGATCGACCGGCGGACGCAAGGTATCGGTCCAACGAACGAGTAGCGCAGCACAAGCCATCCCGACCACTACGATCAGGCCCAGGGTGAAACTCTTCCGGCGCTCGTTATACATATCTTATTTGAAGTTGCGGCGGCTGAAGATGAGTGTGGCCGCAGCGAGTATCACAGTGATGTAGACCAGCGCATACGACGCGTTGGCGAACACAAATCCCGCGGCCGGCGTGCGGCCATGCGCTGCCGGAGTTATGAAACTGTAATTCGATAGATTCGGCAGCAGGTAATACAAAGCCGTAAAGAACCATCGTGCGCTGGTGCTGCCGAGAGACACGGCGAGGACCTTGAGGTCGGCGCTGAAGTGACCGACGATAAAGATCATGAAGGTCAACAACGCGGAGAGCGCCGGAGATGAGAACGAGGAAAAGAGCAGGGCGACCGCAGTCAACAGCATCAACTGCATGTAGATCAACAACACTGCGGGCCAGATTGTGGGAATCAACGGATCCCAACCACGACTGACGTATATCAACGCCAGAGAAACTCCGATTCCCATCACGACCACATTCACCATCAAGGTGAAACAAAGACCGAGGTACTTGCCAACGAGAAACTCGCCACGCCCTACCGGCTTGGAAAAGATCGCATAGATCGTGCGGCGCTCGATCTCTTTGTAAACCAGACCAACGCCGACGAAGATCGCGATGAAGACGCCGAAGAGCAACATCGCGCTCAATCCGAGGTCGACGATGATCTTTCGTTCCTGACCACCGGAGAGCTCGCCGATGAAGATTGCTGCGCCCGTTAGCAGCAGCACGAAGAGTACGAGGTTATAAAGCACGCGATCGCGCAATGCTTCGCGAAAAGCATTGCGCGCGATTGCCGAGATGCGCCCGAGGGAGCCGTATCCGGCAGGTCTTGATTCTTCGTGGTGTTTAGTTGCTTGGGCCGCGTCCAACGTTCTCAGTTGTTCATCCATACAGCTAGTGCAGGCAAAAACAATCTACCTTAAGTTCGGTAATGTCGGAAGGGGTTATTTAACGCGGACAGCCCCTGGAGCTTTCCAGGATCTAGTTCGGCTGCACACGATCTAGTTCGGCTCCACAAGCCTTTCAAAATCCCACCCACGTCAGTGGGTGGATGGTTCAACTTCTACCTACATACCGATCATCCTATGCGGAGAAATCCCATCAACGTTAGTTGGTGGATTTTTCAATTACGGCCAGGCTTAATGAACGATCACCAACTCGCGTTGGTGGGATTCAGATGATTTGCGCAAGCGAGGTCTAGGTTGGAATTAACGAACCACTCACTCACGTGAGTGGTTTTGGGGCGAAGCCATCTAGTTCAGAACTCCACCGCCCGTGCCGGCTGTGACGGTACGATCAGATGTAGCCGAGCAGGTCGGTGCAGTGTCAGTCATGTTGAAGTACATCACGCCTGATTCGTTAACAAAGAAACTGCGCGAACCGGTTGCGAAAAGAAGACTGGCTGAGGTGTGCGCCTTGGGCTGCGTGAATGCGTCGAACGCCGGGCCTCCACTGCCGCTGATATTCTCTGCAGCAAATAGATAACCACTCTTAGCCGTGCCGGGTCCGGCGATAGTTGCTGCCGCAATGCTCTGGTCGACGAGGCTATTGCTGGCCAGTGCGGCAAGGTCTCCGTACGAGCCTGCGCCAGTAGTCGCTTGATAGGTAGCTTCCGCGCTGAGGATTACTCTTACTCCAGCTAACGCTGAGGCTTCATTGGCAGACCGTTTCGAAGACACCAGGTTTGGGATAGCGACGGCTGAGACGATACCGATGACAGCAACGACAATCATCAGCTCTATCAGCGAAAAACCCTCATTGTATTTGTGGGATCTCATTGTCTTGTACCCAGTTTGAGTGTCTCAGTGTTTCTCTCGTTCAGACTCTCTAAAAAATTGCGGAGGCGAGCTGTCCCGCCTCCGCACGTTTGAAGCAAGGCAGGGCGATTTAGTTGAGGACGCCGCCGCCAGTTCCAGCCGTAACCGTACGAGCGGTCGTCGCCGTGCAGGTGGGCGCGGCGGCCGTCGTGTTGAACCACATGACACCAGACTCGTTCACGTAGAAAGCACGCGATCCGGTTCCGGTAACGGCGCTGACGCTGGTGTGGACTGAGGCGATTGAGGTCGCGTCGAAAGCCGGGAGGCCCGTCACGTCGACGTCTGTCGCTGTGAAGTTATAGCCGCTCTTCGGAGTAGCTGCAGCCGCGGCGTCCGCGACGACGGCGTCGATCAAGCCAGCCGTTTCGAGTTCGGCCAGGGTGCCGAACGCGCCGGCGCCGGCGGTTGCCTGGTAGGTGGCTTCAGAACTGAAGATAACGCGCATGGTCGCGATCGCTGAGCCTTCGTTAGCGGCACGGCGGGAAGCGAGCAGGTTGGGGATAGCGATGGCGGCGATGATGCCGATGATCGCAACGACGATAAGAAGTTCGATCAGCGAAAAGCCTTCTTGGCGTTTGGTAGTCATTCGAGTTTGGTGCTCCTTAAAGATTTTAGGGGTTTCCATAGTTTTCTCGCGCCACCGGCTTTCCGTTCCCTGTTGAGCCGCGCAGAGCGCGAAGTGTCGCTGCCTGCTTTAACAACCTGTGTGCCACTGGAGGTTTTCGCTCGAACAGCAAAAAAGAGATCCTTTTTGATCGAAATTTTGCTTCCGGAAGGGTTGGACCACGGGTCAGGCTGGGAGGCTGACAAATTCTGGCAGGGCGGGAATGACGGTTTCCGGCAGCAGGGAGAAGGGGAGAAAGGGAGACGCGGCGACGCGGAGAAGGGGAGACGCGGGGAAAGGGAGAAGCGGAGACGCGGAGAGGGAGAAGCGTTTTAGTTTTCGCCGGCGCCGGCGGCGAACTCGCCGGTGTCTTCCTCGCGGCGGCGCGTGGGTGGATCGTTGGAGCGCCGGCGCGGATGTGACTCTGGACCACGGCGCTCGTCACGCATCTGCGCGGTTAAGCCTCGGACTCCGTGTTTGTCGAGTAAGTGTCTTAGCGAGCGTACCGACAGCCGCAACAGTTCGGCAGCGTTAGTTTGATTACCGGAGGTGCGGCGAAGCGCCTCGAGCACGTAAGTTTTTTCAAGTTGGTCCAGGTGGGCCGTGAGATTGATGCCCTCGTCCGGAAACTCCATCGCTTCGGCAACGCGATATGGATTGTAGTTGGTGATCTTCTCCGGCAGCCGCTCGGGTTCGATCGAGTTCGTTCGTTCGAGCGCAACGGCGCGTTCGATCGTGTGCTCCAACTCGCGAACATTGCCGGGCCATGAGTACCGCTCGAGCAGACGCATCGCCGTTTCGCTGACTCCCAAAGTGCGCCCGGCCGGGCCGCAGAACTTCTGCACGAAGTGCGCGGCGAGGTCCGAGATGTCTTCCGCACGCTCGCGTAACGGCGGCAGTTCGATGGGGATTACTGAGATGCGGTAATAAAGGTCTTCGCGGAAGGTGCCGGAAGTCACCATGCTGGCGAGGTCGCGATTGGTCGCTGCAATGACGCGTGTGTCGACAGTGCTCTCTTCAGTCGCACCGACCGGACGCACTTTTCGCTCCTGCAGCACGCGCAACAGTTTGACCTGCATCGCCGGCGACATCTCGCCGATCTCGTCGAGAAAGATCGTGCCGCTATTCGCCGCCTCGAACAGCCCTTTCCGGTTCGCGTTCGCACCGGTAAACGACCCCTTCACGTAACCAAACAGTTCCGATTCCAGCAGCGTCTCTGTGAAAGCGCCGCAGTTCACGGACACAAACGGTTTCTCGGCGCGCGGGCTGAGATCGTGAATCGCGCGGGCCACCAGTTCTTTTCCGGTACCTGACTCACCCGTGACCAGAACCGTAGACTGTACTTGCGCGACAGTCTCGATCATCTGGTAAAGCGAGAGCATGCGCTGGCTGCGGCCAATGATGTTGCCGAGCTTGCCGCGCGTGCGTTGGCCCTGGATCAGCGCCTTGTTCTCTTCGAGCAGCGCTTCCTTTTCTTTGACGAGCGTGATCTTGTCGAGCGCGCGAGTGACTGTCTCTTTCAGAAGATCGTTGTCGAACGGTTTTTGAACGAAGTCGTACGCGCCGAGGAGAAACGCCTCACGCGCCGTGTCGACGTTGGCGAACGCCGTCATCATGATCACTTCGACCTCAGGCAGTAACTCCTTCGCGGCGCGCAACAGATCGACGCCGTTCATGTCAGGCATCCGAATGTCGGAGATGATCAGATCCGGCGCCTGCTCGCGCATCTGCGCCATGGCTTCGCGGCCATTCTCGGCGAGACGCACCGTGTGTCCTTCGCGTTGGAGTAAATGCGTCAGAAACTGCCGCATTCCGAGTTCATCGTCAACAATTAGAAGATTGGCCATGATTTCATTTCCAATCGCCAATTGCTGATTGCCAATTCAGGTTCGAGAAATCGGCAATTGGAAATTGGCAATTGGCACTCGGAGTCACTGGTCGCCGTTCGACGTTGTCATGGGAAGCTCGACCGTAATCGTCGTTCCCTGTCCTTCAAGACTGCGGACGTTGATTGTACCACCATGATCGCGAATGATTTGATAAACAATTGAAAGCCCCAGGCCCGTGCCGCCGGTGGTTGATGAAAACGGTTCGAACAGATGTTCGACCTGCTCGGGCGACATGCCGCGTCCCGTGTCAGAGAACGCGATGCGCAAACGATCGTTTGAATTCTTCGCCAACGTCGCGCGAAGTGTTCCGCCCTGGGGCATTGCCTGTAACGCGTTACGCGCGAGGTTCCAGAACACCTGTTTCAACTGGTTCTCGTCGGCGTCCGCGAAAACCTCTTCTTTAGGTACTTCAGCTTCGACGATCTGGTTCGCGGCGATCTCGGGACTGTGTCGCAGCAACGCAAATGTTTGATTAAGGAGATTGCCGACGTCCACGCGCGCCTGCACCAGCGAACGCGGCCGGGCATAACTCAAAAAGTCGGTGATGATTTGATTGAGCCGGTCCGACTCGCGCAGGATGATCTCCATCAGCGCCGCCTGCGACGAATCACTCTCGACTTCCGAACGGAGCATCTGAATCGAGCCACGCATCGCCGCGAGCGGGTTGCGAATCTCGTGCGCGATCGACGCCGCCATTCGACCAATCGCGGCGAGACGATCCTGGCGTCGCGACGTTTCTTCCAGCGACCGCACTTGTGTCAAGTCCTGAAAGGTGATGACCATGCCTGTCGTCTCACCTACTTCTGAATTTAGCGGCGAGATGCTGTAACCAAGACGCAGGCGCATGCCTTCTGAAGTTAGACAGTTTGTTTCAAATCGAGGACTCGTCGCGCCCCTTTGCACTGCGCTGAGCGCTTCGACGACATGGTCTTTCATCTCGCCGAAGAGTATCGACGCGTCCTGACCGCGTATCGTCTCTTCGGTGTATCCGGTGATCTCGTGCGCCGCGGCGTTGAAGGTGTAGATGCGGCCTTCGAGATCCGTGGTGACGACTCCGGAGCGGATCGATGCGACGATGCGTTCGTGCAACGCGCGCAAGTTGGCGAGCGACTTTCGTGCCGCTTGCAACCGCACGTCGCTGCGTGATTGTCGTTCAGCAAGGCGGCCCGACAGCAGACCGACGACGAGAAACGCGATGTCAAACAGTCCGATCCATTGAATCGTCTGCGATAAGGAACCGCCGATTAGTCGCGAGGAAATGGTTGGTCCAAAGGCGCCTGTAAGCACCAGCGAACACGCGGTGAAGGCGACGGCACAACCGACGGACGTCACGACCGCACCGCGTGGACCAAGAAACAAGCTCGCGATCGCGATGATCACGATGTAGAGCGCAATGTAAGGCGACTGAATAACGTCGGCGTTCCAGACCAGCCACGTTACGAGGAAGACGTCGATTGCGAGCTGCAATCGCGCCTGCATGCGAATGTTTTTGTAGAGACGAAAGAGGACGGCGTAGACGATCGTCAGGCACGCGACGATTGTCAAAATCAAAACACTCTTATCAGGTAACTGCTGAGGTTCGCCGGCGCGAATCCAGAGTGTGCCGATCACGGTGAGAACGACGGCGGTGATTAACCGGCCCACGATCAACCAGCCGAGCCTCGACCCCGCCGACCGACCCGACTCGCTGGTGTGTTCCGCCACCGTCATCGGGAGGACAGCGTATCACATCAGGGCAGAAGCGGGGACGGGGAGGAGGGGGCGACGCGGGGACGGGGAGAAGGGGCGACGCGGGGACGGGGAGAAGGGGCGACGCGGGGACGGGGAGAAGCGGCGACGCGAGGACGGGGAGAAGCGGAGAAGCGGGAATGCGGAGAAGCGGGAATGCGGAGAAGCGGGCCGCGTCGCCTTTTCTC
>JAICGQ010000099.1 GCA_025923035.1 Pyrinomonadaceae bacterium
AACGCGCGATACTGCGGATCTGTAAGAAACCAGTATCCAAACCACCCAAACGCCAACAGCGCAAAAACCGCGCACGACGCAGCAACGTAACCAACTTCTCGCTTACCAAACTTCCAGCCAAAAACGTACGGCGCGAGCAACAACCACGGCGCATAAAACCCGACCGTCTCCCGCAGATTCACACCGAGACCCATTAACGCCGCGCCAACCAAAATCATCCACAGTTTCTTCTGCTGCACGCCCCGGATGTGCACGATCAACGCCACGGTCAACACGAGCACTGACGGCACGTCAGTCATCACCTGCCCGCCATACAACACAAACACCGGCGAGAAAACGACGAGCAGCGCCGCCATCGTCGAGGCAAAAAGTGACCCACTCAAGTCGCGCGCAAGCACCCATACAGCAATCACGGCGAGCGGCGCCTGCGCCACCACGACATACTTGAACAGCAAATATGCGTTCTCAGGTTGTAGCTGGAAAAGACTGCGTCCGGCGACGAAAAGTAAATGATTGCTAAAGATGAAGAGATTACGCCCGAGCGCCATCGACGACGGGTACCCCGTCAACGAAAGCATCGTGTAATCGAGGCCGTCCCAGTCGCCTATGAATGGATCAACGAAATATAGGACGAGAGCCAGGGCGATGACTGCTGGTGGCAACCACCACCGCCAGGTGCTCCAGAAGGAAGCTGCGCCATGTTGGCGGGTACGAGGAACTTCAGGCGTGTTTGTCGTCAGGGACTGGTTCAACTAGTTGAGCATCGATCGGAGTTTCCGGTCGTTTCACCATCTTTACGCGATTACCCTGCGCATTGTACTCAACTTCGTCCATGATGTTGTAGATGAGCAGCACCCCGCGACCTGAGGTGCGGAACAGGTTGGCCGGGTCGCACGGATCGGGGATCTCGCGGATATCGAAGCCTTCGCCTTCGTCTTCAACGGTGAAGCTCGCTTCCTTTGGCGTTAACTCGGCGGTGATGCGAACCAGTTTCGCGGGATCGTTTTTGTTACCGTGTTTGACGGCGTTTACAAACGCTTCATCAAGCGCGACGAAAAGATTCGAACGCTCGGGCCTGATCAAACCCAACTTCGCGACACGTTCCTGCAGATAGTCGAGCACACCATTCATCAACGCCAGATCGCTCGGCAGCTCGAATTCGATTTTCTCGTGAACGTGCGGAAGGATTTCGGGAGAGTCGACGTAGCGCAGTTTGTAGGCGAGTGTCTTTTCGACTATTTCGCGTAACTCGTCGCGGTTATATGGCAAGCGCAGGTAATTCGCCGCGCCCATTTTGAACGCTTTAACGTCGCTGGGTTCACCGTTGACTTCGGCTTCTGTGAGGTCGCTGATGATTAGGTCGAAGGAGTCGAGGTCGTCGCGGCGCAATGCTTTGGCGCGGCCGGCGGCGGCGACCACGTGGTGGCCAAGATTTTCGAGAGCCTGTTCGAGCAGAACACGCAACTCATCGTTATTATCTACGATGAGAATCCGGCGTTTTTCCATCCAGCTCCTATCTAACTAAACCGAGTGTGCGAGGAGAGAAACCAGCCGCGAGAGCACAACCGACAAAGGGCTGTACGAAAACCTATCGCCACGCGTTCGAAATATATCAGATCCTGCTACACTACGCCTCCTGTTCGTCCCCATGGCTAAGCCCGGAAAGCTGCAAACATTCTTGGAATACTGGGCGGCGAAGTCCGTTCTCACCGGCCTCGGAATGTTGCCGGGCGGGGCGGCGATCGCCGTCGGGAAATCGATGGGCCGCGTCTTCTACCTCCTTGCCGGAGACCTGCGTCGCACGGCCGCGATCAATCTGCGCCTGGCCTTTCCGGAGAAAAGCGACGAAGAACGAAACGAACTTGTCCGCGCCTGTTTCGACACCCTCGGCCGGCAGTTGGGTCTGTTTAGTCAATTCGCCACTCGCTCGCAGGAAGAGCTGCGAAACATGATCGAACCGAGCGGTTTCGAGCATCTGGACGCGGCAATCGAGAAGTACGGGCAGCGATTAATCCTCTGGACCGCGCATCTCGGCGCGTGGGAACTGACCAGCTTGGGCTTCTCGTTTCTTGGACATCCGTTCACTTTTCTGGTTAGACGAATCGACAATCCGCGAATCGAAGAAATGGTCGACGACGTCCGCACTCGCTTCGGCAACAAGACTCTCGACAAACTCGCCGCCGCGCGCTCGATGCTCAAGATCCTCCGCTCCGGTGAAACTCCGCTCGGCCTGTTATTCGATCTCAACACGCTCGACGACGAAGCGATCTTCGTCGACTTTTTCGGCGTTCCTGCGGCGACGAATTTCATCGTTTCCAAAATGGCGGTGCGCACGCGGTCGCCCTTGATTCCGGTTTTTGCGCCGTGGAACGAGAAGACGAAGAAGTTTCAACTGATCGTCACCCCGGCGGTCGTTCCTGAAGTGACCGGCGAAGAAGAAGCCGACGTTCGCTGCCTGACGAACCGCCTGACGCGCATCATCGAAGAGCAGATCCGGCAGCATCCCGCCCAGTGGCTCTGGGTGCACAAACGCTGGAAAACCCGCCCGCCCGGTGAACCATCGATTTACTAGGAGATTTATCAAATTCCATGGCATCTGTGGTTAAATACTGCGCGCCCGTGATGCAAGGTAACCGCGCCTACGAATTTGCCGACCTTTCCGACTACTCGTTCAAAGATCGCTTCCTGATTCGTGCGGCCGACCTGGTTTTTTACTCGCTGATAACGCTGATCGGCCTGACTGCGCGATTCGAAGTTACGGGCTGGGAAAACCACGAGAAAGCCGAAGCAAATGGCGGACTTCCGATCTACGTCTTCTGGCACGATCGCATTTTTCTAACGACTTACTGGTGGCGTAAACGGCGCATCGTGGTGATGACGTCGCGCAGTTTTGACGGCGAGTACATTGCGCGCTTCATTCAACGTTTTGGTTACGGTGCGGTCCGCGGTTCGAGTACGCGCGGCGGCGTCGGCGCGATTGTCGAGATGGTGCGACTGATGCGCGCTGGTTGTACCACGGCGTTTACCATCGACGGTCCCAAGGGTCCACGTTACGTCGCGAAGATGGGCGCGGTGTTGCTCGCGAAAAAATCAGGTCACCCGATACTTCCGGTCACGATGGCACTGGACCGCTACTGGACGACGCCGAGTTGGGACAAGTTTCAGATTCCGAAACCGTTCACGCGCGCCCACGTTTACGTCGCGCCGCCGATCTACGTGCCGGCCGACGCAGACGACAACCTCCTCGATGCAAAACGCAACGAATTACAGCAAGCCCTCGACGACTTGAACAAACTCCCCGCGCGCAAGCGCGCGTAATCTGCGCTCCAGGAAAGGTTTTGAAGTTCGCATGAGATCAATTGCCGCAACCGCCCTCTGCCTCCTAATCGTCATCAGTGCCGGCGCGCAAGCCCAGCTCAAAGCTCCGACCGAATCCGCGATGGATCGTTTTCTTCGCTACGTAAAGATCGATACGCAGTCAGCGGAAGATCAAACGACCACGCCCAGCACGCGCAAACAGTTGAACCTTGCGAATCTGCTCGCCAGGGAATTAACAGCATTGGGCGCGCAAAATGTCCGCGTCAGCGAGTTTGGAATCGTTTATGCGATGGTGCCGGGAAATTTGCCCGACAATGCGAAAGTTCCGGTGGTCGGTTTGATCGCGCACATGGACACGTCGCCGGCCGTGTCCGGCGAGAACGTCAACGCGATCATTCACAAGAACTACCAGGGCGGGAACATCGTGTTGCCCAACGACAAGACGCAGGTAATCACGCCGGATAAGAATCCCGAGCTCAAGCAAATGATCGGCGACGACATCATCACCGCCGACGGAACCACGCTGCTCGGTTCCGATGACAAGGCTGGTATCGCGGAGATCATGACGATGATCGACACGCTGCGGCAGAACCCGCAACTCAAGCACGGCAACATCGCGATCGCTTTCACACCCGATGAAGAAATCGGAGGCGGAATCGAGAAGTTCGATATTGAAGCTTTTGGTGCGAAAGTGGCCTATACAGTTGACGGTGGCGAGCTCGGCGAGATCAGTGACGAGACGTGGAGCGCGCGCACTGCCACAGTTACATTCCAGGGAAAAAGCACGCACCCCGGCTCGGCCAAGGGCATTATGGTGAACGCGATGTACGCGCTTGGAGATTATGTCAGCCGTTTTCCGAAAGACATGTTGCCGGAGACGACCGAAAAGCGCGTCGGGTTTGTTCATCCGTACGCCGGTGTGATCGACGTCGAGAAATCGGATTTGAAGGTCTTGTTGCGCGATTTCGATGAGAGCGGGTTAGCGGCGAAAGAGAAGATGCTGCGCGACATGGTGACGCAAACGGCGGCGAAGTTTCCGGAGGTGAAGATCACGATCGACGTCAAAGAGAATTATAAGAACATGAAGGAAGTGCTCAAAAACCATCCGGAGCTGATTAACAATGCGATGGAAGCAGCGCGTCGTTCCGGTCTCAAGCCGTTCATGAAGCCGATTCGCGGCGGCACCGATGGAGCGCGACTGACGTTCCGCGGTTTACCGACGCCGAACCTGTTCACCGGCGGTTCAAACTTCCACGGCAAGTTGGAATTCAATTCGAAACGCGGACTGGAGAAATCAACCGAGACGTTGGTCAACCTGGTCCAGATATTTGCGGAGAAAAGTTGAGCGGCCATTGGCCGTGAACTTTGTACTTGGAGCTTTGTACTTTGTTACCCTAAGCCACCGTCGTCATGGAAAGCAGCGAGAACAAAGTACAAAGTACAAAGAACAAAGCTCATAGTGGATACGTCGCTTTAATTGGGCGGCCAAATGCCGGCAAGTCAACGCTGCTGAATCGAGTCGTCGGGCAGAAGATCGCCGCCGTCTCCGATAAGCCGCAAACCACTCGTTTTCGCATCCAGGGCATCATCACGAAACCGGAAGGCCAGGCGGTGTTCGTCGATACACCCGGCGTTCACCAGCCGGGTTACGAATTGAACCGTCGCATGATGACCGCTGTCCAGGACGCATTGCTCGGCGTCGATCTCGTTGCGCTGATTCGCGACGCGTCAGTATCGACGGGCAACGGCGATCGCTTCGTTCTCGACCTCGTGAAGCGTTCCGAAAAACCCGCGCTGCTGCTGCTCAACAAGATCGACAAGCTGGAAGAGAAATCAGCGCTGCTGCCGTTGATTGATTGGTATCGCAACGAGTACGACTGGCGCGAGATCATTCCGATTTCCGCGCTCAAAGACGAGATGACTGACGTTCTGGTCGCGAGCGTCCTGCGTCATTTGCCGGAAGGAGAGCCGATCTTTTCGGAAGACGAACTGACGGACCAGTCGTTGCGAGTGTTGGTGTCGGAGATCGTTCGCGAGAAAGTGTTGCGCCAGTCGGGTGACGAGATTCCGTACGTGACTGCGGTCGTGACGGAGCGCTTCGAAGAGGTGCGTGAAGACTTCGCGCGTATCAACTGCGTGATCGTCGTGGAAAGGACGTCGCAGAAGAAGATCATCATCGGCAAAGGCGCGAGCCGTTTGAAAGAGATTGGCATCGCGGCGCGACGCGATATCGAGGCATTGTTGGGCCATCGCGTTCATCTCGAACTGTTTGTGAAAGTTGAAGAAGACTGGCGCAACGACGCACGGTTGCTCGACGAATATGGTTTGGCATGAACTTGAGATCGAGATCGAGCCGGCGGCGCGCGAAGCGGTCGAGTACGCGTTGATGGAGGCAGGCGCACTCGGCACCGTCACCGGGAACGGGGACGTCACGGTAACAGCTTACTTTTCGGACATACCGAGTCGCGAAGCCATTAGATCTGAGTTACTCGACGCGCTTCGCATCTACAATCTTCCTTCCTCATCAGTGCGCGATATGACGTTGCGCGAAGTGGAGAATCGCGACTGGCTTGAAGAGTGGAAGAAAACCTGGCAACCGGTTGAAGTCGGACGCTTCGTCATCGCCCCGCCATGGACCACGATCAGCGACGCACCTGACCGCATCGTGATCCGGATCGAACCCGGCATGGCTTTCGGTACCGGAACTCATGAAACAACTCGCCTTTGTCTCGATGCGATCCAGAAACATTTCGCGGGTGGCAGTTTTCTCGACGTCGGCACCGGGACCGGCATTCTCGCGATTGCTGCGGCGAAGATGTTTCCGAATGCGCGCGTAGAAGCGTGCGACACGGATGCCGAAGCCATAGAGATCGCGCGGGAAAACGCGAAGGCCAATGACGTCGACAACATTGAATTCCGCGTCGGGTCTGTTGAAGAAACGACGGCTTCAGCCGATCTCGTTTGCGCGAATCTCACTGCCGACGTGATCCTGCAAATCCTTCCGGCGTTGATCGGCGTCACCTGTGGGAAGTTAATACTGTCAGGTATTTTAGAAACACAGCTCGAACAGATCCTGAGTGTGTTGCCCGAAGTCGAGGTTACGCAGGATGGTGAGTGGGCTGCAATCATCGTATGACTCGTCGCCGGTTCTTCGCGCCACCGAGCGCGTTCAACTTCAACCAGCACGTCGTGACGCTCTCCGCCGATGAAGCGAAGCATTTGCGCGAGGTGCTGCGGTTGAAGGCTGGCGACGATGTGCAGGTGTTTGACGGAGCAGGACGAGAATTTCGGGCAATCGTGTCGCAGGCTCGCCGCGAGTCTGCCGAACTCGAGATCGGGGACGAGATCGAATCGCCCAAACCGGAGTCGCCGTTGGAACTCACGCTCGCGGTGGCGTTATTGAAAGGCGATAAGTTTGATCTCGTCGTTCAGAAGGGAACCGAACTCGGCGTCAATCGATTCATTCCGCTTGTCACGCGTTACGCGGACATTCGCTTGCGCGACGAATCGGACGCGGCGAAACGCGTCGCACGCTGGCAGCGCATCGCGCTTGAAGCGGCGAAACAGTGTGGCCGCGCGGTGGTTCCTGAAATTAACGCACCAGTCTCATTCACATCCGTGCTCGATGAAAATCCGTGTTTGATGTTTTCGGAACGCGAGGGTCAGGCCTTGAACACGGATCTTGAAGCCCAATCTTTAACGGCGATCGTCGGCTCCGAAGGTGGCTGGTCCGACGAAGAATTGGATCAGGCGCGCGCTGCCGGCGTTCCGATTGTGACTCTCGGCGGACGCATCCTGCGGGCTGAAACCGCCGCCATCGCAACCGCCGTCTTGTTGCAGCACTTGTATGGCGATCTAAAGTAGCTCAAAATGTCCCTGCCATTCGGGAACAAAGGATGCTTGAGGGTCGTTTGACTGGGAAAAAGCGCTTATGACAAAAGAAGAAGCACTCGATAAAGCTCGCAACGACCTCGCACACCGCCTGAACACGGATGCGTCGAAAATTGGCCAACCGTCAGTCGAAGACGCAGATTTTCCCGACATGGCACTGGGCGCCGCCGAAGACGACGAAATGAGCGGCATGATGATGACGCGCGGCTGGCGCATCCGGCTTTCCGTCGGCGGCCGCGAATACGAATATCGCGCCGACAAGAACCAGGTTCGCCTTTATCAATACAAAGGGAAGAACTATCGCCTTTAAGTTTTTGAGGTACCGCCATGAACCGCAATAACATTCTGATCCACATCGCACTCGCCATCGTCCTCATTCTCGTCGCCGCCTTCGCCGGACAGCTCAACCGCTGGCGGCAGCACTGGAAGTCGCAGATGCGCATCGTGCCTGCCGAAGAGAAGAAGCGGCCGAACACCCCTGAAGAAATCGCGATCGCGGAGGTGGCGTCCGGCAGACCGGAAGTGCTGGTCAAATTCAAGAGCGGCGTGAGCTTCGACGCGATCAAGACATTGAGCAGGCGATTCAACGATCACGTCGAAGACCGGATCGAGAACGCTCCCGGCTGGACCGCAATCGACGATCTCGATGATGCGAACGCTGCGGCAACTGTGCAGCAGTACCTGGCGCTTCCTGAAGTGGAGTACGCGGAAGAGAATTACGAGATCCGAATTCCCGACTCGGTCGATGGTCCGCTCGTGCCGGTTTTACCGCACGACCCGCAGTTTAGCGAGCAGTGGGCGCTTTCAAATTCGGGTCAACGAGGCGGTAAGCAGGGAGCGGACATTAGCGCTCCGCTCGCATGGGCCACGACGACCGGTAGCGAAGAAGTTGTTGTCGCCGTGCTCGATAGCGGAGTTGATTACAACCACGAAGATCTCGCTCCGAACATGTGGACGCGGCCCGCGAGCATGGCGCCGTACGAAGATACCGACCTCGGTGTTATCAACGATGAATACGGATTCAACGCGGTCGAGAACGCATCGGATCCGATGGATGAAAACGGCCATGGCACGCATTGCGCCGGCATCATCGGCGCAGAAGGCGAGAACGATATCGGTATCGCCGGTGTGAACTGGAAGGTCCGCATCATGCCGTTGAAGTTCATGAACGCCGGTGGCTTCGGCACGACGAAAGACGCGATCGAAGCGATCAACTACGTGATCGCTCGCAAGAAGGATGGCGTGAATGTGCGCATTATCAGCGCGAGCTGGGGTTCGACGCAGAAGTCGCGCGCGCTTGAAGAAGTGATTCGCAAGGCTTACGAGAGCGACATTCTTTTCGTTGCCGCGGCGGGGAATGCCAGTGTCAACAACGATCGTTCGCCGCACTATCCGTCGAGTTACAACGTGCCGAATGTCGTTAGCGTTGCGGCGCTGGATCGGAACGATCAGTTGGCGACGTTTTCGAACTGGGGTGTGAAGAGTGTCGCGGTTGCGGCGCCGGGTGTCGACATACTCAGCACGTGGTTGGGTAATGCTTACGAAGAGAAGTCGGGAACGTCGATGGCGACGCCGGTTGTGTCCGGAGTAGCGGCGCTGATCGTCTCGCAGCATCCGCGCATGTCCGTGGACGATCTTCGCAAGAAACTGCTCGCGTCAACTGACCCGATCGTTGCGTTGAAAGGTAAGACCGTCACCGGCGGCCGCATCAACGCTGCAAAAGCGCTCGAATAGATTAAAAAAACGTGGCCCTCTCGCTTGAGCCTCACGAGGGCCTCTGGCGGATCACGGATTGTTCGGTTGCGTTAACTTCCGCTTGCCTTCGAGCGCTTCCCGATAGGCGCCGCCGCGAACGTCGCCCAACTTAATCGCCTCATCAAACGATTTCATCGCTTCGGCTGTGTTTTCGAGGAACGCGTTGATGCGTCCCATCGACTCGTGCGCCCGCGAGAGGATCGCTCTGTCGTTCTCCGGCGACGACGCCGCAATAGCCAATCGATATTGGCCCAACGCGCGATTCAGCCGTTGCGCCTGAATCTCTTCATCCGTCGCATCCATCGCAGCCAAACTCGCCGCCTGGCCCAACGCGAAAAAGATCCGTGGTTCACCGGGATAGCTACCGAGCATCTCTTTCAACCGCGTTTCAGCGTTGTTGTAATCCTTGCGGCGCAGCGTCGCTTCAACATCCGCGAGATCCTTCACCAACGCAGCATCGCGACCGGTCGGCGCTTCAACTGTACTCTCCGCCGCCTTCCGCGCCGCAGCTCGCGCTTCTCTCGCTGCATTCGCGCGCTGCACAGCCTCAGCGTACTCCGACGGCCGGCGTCCCTCACGCGCGGGATCGAAGGACGCCATCATATCGGGAAAGAAGTTTGCGAGATCGAATCCAGCGCTCTCGATCCCCTTCAACTGATCTGCAAAAAAGAAACTGAGCACCGCGCCTCTTTCATACTCTTCAGCGAGTCGCGCCACCGTCTCGTCCTGGATCGCTTTGATTTCGATCTGCGAGTTTTTAGCAATCGCGGCCCGATCGGCATCGGTCTTCGCCGCGGCAAGCTGCGCGCGATTCGATCGTCCCAGCGCATCGAGCGATCGCATTTCGACGTAGCGCGCGTCCGCTCCGGCAACCAGCGAACGTGAGACGGTAAGAAACACGTCGGGACTCACCTGACCGCCCGCCTTCTGCCGTTCGTTGAGAAGCAGCTTGATCGCGTCGCGACGCAACGCGATGTCTTTGTTGAACCGCAACACCAGACCGTCAATCACATATTGCAAATACGCGCGACGCATCTCCGACGCGGTCGGATCGGTACCCTCGGGAACGATCGAATAGTAATCGTCGCCGATGATGCGAAAGTTGACCGCACCTCGCGGCGCGATCAGATCAGGTTGGATCAAAAAGCGGCGATCTTTAGTGCGGAAGCTGTAACGTTTCTCGCCCTTGTTGTCTTTCTTTGTAGTCGGAGCTTTGACTTCAACTCGTTCGGTCGAAGTCGTAATCGGCCGCGTGTGCAGGTAAGTCAACAAACTACGGACCATCTCGGTCGCGGGCGCGCGCAGTCGATCGCCTTCGGCCTGGTAAGCGCGAACGTACTCGACCATGTGTTCATCGATTCCGGAGCGACGATAGAACTCCTGGACGAGCGGCGCGAAATCGAGTACTTCCAGCAGTCCCGCGGGCATGTCGTTGTCACGCGCCGGCGCTTCCAACGAAGGCGGGGGACCCAGGGCCAAGGCTAATGAGATGTATCGCGCAGCCTGCTCGGCGGGTGTCGCAGGCGCAGGCAAACGATTGCGTTCGTAGAACGTCTTCATGCGCGCGCGCAGGTCGGGATCGAGGTTCGCCAGGTCCTTGCGCAGTTTGGCGCGAAAGCCCGTTGCTTCGCGTCCGCCCGGCAACGGATCGAACCCGGCAGCATCGAGCGCCGCCATCACGATGATCAGCCGCTGGTCGGCGTGGAAGTCAACACCGTACTCAGAAACTTCAAACGAGGCCCCCGGGCGTTGTTGCACGGGTTGCGCGGAGGCAAATCCAACGGGGAGGGAAATGGCCAGGAGAATGAGTAAATACTTCATAAAATCTATGTCATCTGCGGTTCCGGTAGGCCCGGAGCGCCCGTAATGTTAGCGGATAAGCAACGACCGAACAAACCACCGATAGGACCGTTCCTCCGATGGCAAAAGGCCAGACAATGTTGTTCCAGCTCTGCACAAAGAGTCGTCGATAATAGTCGCCGGAGAATAGATGCGGGTCTCGCAGCAGTTCGACGCCCTCCTCCGGAATCGAGAGCGGGCGTCCGAGGATGAACGCGCCGACGGCGTAAGAAATGATGATGATCGGAACCAGCGTCAGGATTGGGTTGTTGATAAAAGTGCCGGTGTAGATCGCGATCTTGTTGAAGCGAAAGGCAAAGGCGACCACGGTCGCCATGATCGTGTGCAGGCCCAGGAACGGAGAGAAAGCGATGAAAACGCCGATTGAAAAAGCAAGCGCCGTCCGCTCGGGTGGATCGTCGATCGCAAGCAGACGGCGAAATGCTGCACGGATATTGAACACAGATTACTGAAAGCTTTTCAGTGCTTCGGCTTCATCCTCAAAGGAGTCAAAAACGGTAAGCAGTTTTGTGATCACCAGCAGGTTTTGAATTCGGTCAGTGAGATTCAACAACTTGAGCTGGCCACCCTGGCGGCTGACGGTCGTGTAGTTGGCGATCAACTCGCCGATGCCGCTCGAGTCGATGTAACTGACGCCGCGGAGATTAAGCAGAATCTTCTTCTTGCCGCCGGCCGACAGGTTTCTGATCGCGTCACGCAGGGCAATACTGCCTTCGCCGATACGCACCTCTCCGTTCATATCGAGAATGGTGACGTCGCCGGCCTGTCGTTCTTTTACGTCGAGCTCAGCCATCGTGGATCTCCTGTGGGGGGTTATTAGTTCGCCCAGTACAACTTCAACGATTCCGTTAATCAGGTCGCTCACTTGAAGCTATTGAGAGCCTCCGGTTCGCTTTCGTAAACGTCGAAAACCGTCAAGAGTTTCGTGATCGTGAGCAGGTCCTGAAGTTTTTGTGTGAGATTGAGAAGCTTCAGTTGTCCGCCTTCTTTATTGATCGCGGTGTAACTGGAAACGAGTTCGCCGATGCCGCTGGAATCGATGTAGCTGACACCGGCGAGGTTGAGGAGAATACGCTTCTTGCCTTCTTCCAGGAGGCGACGGACGGCAGTGCGCAGCGCCACACTTCCTTCGCCGATTGTGATTTTTCCGGACATGTCAAGGACGGTTACATCTCCGGCTTGACGCTCGTTGATATTCAACTCAGCCATTTCAGGAATCTCCTTTATTCAATTGCGGATTAACGTCGCTTGAGCATGCGCACTGTTGTACCACCTTCGGGACGGATCAACCAGTTCACTTCATCCATAAAACTGCGCATGAAAAAGATGCCGCGCCCGGAGGCTTTAAGAATGTTTTCTTCGGCAGTTGGATCGGGCACGTTTTCCGGATTGAATCCCGCGCCCTGATCGTGCACGCTGATTTCGACAGCGTCAGGCGAGCTTTTAAGAGTGACGTCTACGGTCTTGTTCTCATCCTGACGGTTACCATGAAGGACGGCGTTGGTCACGGCCTCGCGCACGGCCATGTCGATACCAAACGCGGCGTCTTCAGTGATGCCTGAACGGCTTAAGAACTCAGCTACCGCGGCAGCCGCGGTGGCAACCGTGTCTATGCGGCTGGGCAAACTTAGCTCGGTCGTTTCTGCGCTCACTTGTTATAGAGGCTCGACGGTGTAACATGGTGGGTGTCTGGCTGTCAAGAAACGCACGCGATCCGCGGGAGATCCCGACGGCGTTCTAGTGAGAGGTCAATGTTTCTTAAACAATAAAACCGAGGCCCTTTAATTCACGATCGAGTTCGTCCATATCGAGGGGCTTGCTGAGGTAGCTGTTGCAGCCGGTTTCGAGCGCGGCTTCTTTCATCCCGTAAACGTCAAAGGCGGTGATGGCCACGATGGGCACGTGCTCGCCGGGCGCTTCCAGTTTGCGGATCTTTTTTATCGCTTCGAGTCCATCAACAATCGGCATGTTGAGATCGATGACGATGAGGCTCGGGCGGTGATGATTGACAACTTCCAGCGCTTCATCCCCGTTAACGGCTTCGATCACGCTATACCCTTTTAGTTCGAAAGCCCGCTTGAGCATAATGCGAGTGTCGCGCGAGTCTTCCGCAATCAAAACGGTCGGATAGAGCGGAGTCGAGACAGTGTTCCACATGAGACGAAAAACCCTGGACCCGTAAATAAGGGGGGAACACGACCTCACCGGAGAGACCGACGAACACGGGATGGGTACTTATACCACGTGTGCGGGCAGATTTCTTCCTCCAGGGTTTACACAAACGTTGCGTAGTAGTTGCAACTTTGTGGCGATTGCAAAATGAATTCAGGATCAATGAGACTTACACCTGCGAAAAAACTCAGCGGTCGCATCACTCTGCCCGGCGATAAATCGATCTCGCACCGGGCCGCATTGATCGCCGCTCTCGCCTCCGGCAGCTCCGAGATTCACAACTTTTCCACCGCCGCGGACTGCGCGTCGACGTTGTCGTGTCTTCAACAACTCGGTGTTGCAGTTGAGGTTACGGACGGCGTCCTGCGATTCGCCGGCAATCAAACGCTGCAAGCTCCGACCGCGTCGCTGGATTGCGGAAACAGCGGATCGACGATGCGCATCCTCGCGGGAATCCTCGCCGGCCAGAACTTCAGCGCCGAACTCACCGGCGATCAATCACTCAGTTCCCGACCAATGCGCCGCATAATCGAGCCGCTCGAATCGATGGGCGCGAAAATCAAATCTACCGACGGAAAACCGCCGCTACAGATTCACGGGACGGATCAGTTGACGCCGATCACCTATCAGGTTCCCGTTGCCAGCGCGCAGGTCAAGTCAGCAATCCTCTTCGCCGCACTTTTCGCAAACGGCCGCACGACGGTCATCGAAAAATCACCGACCCGCGATCACACCGAGCGACTCTTCAATGGATTCGGCGTTCCCGTTTCCACGAACGACGATCTCTCGATAACAATCGATGGCCCGGCACGATTCACCGGCGGCGCAATCACGATCCCCGGCGACGTCTCTTCCGCGGCGTACTTCGTCGCCGCCGCGATGCTGTTGCCCGGATCTGAACTTACGATCGAGGCTACGGGGCTGAATCCGACGCGCGCTGCGTTTCTGCAGGTTTTGAGTTCGTGGGGCGCCGACATCTCAACCACCGACTTACACGAGGAACGAAACGAGCCGATCGGAACGATTCACGTTCGC
>JAICGQ010000100.1 GCA_025923035.1 Pyrinomonadaceae bacterium
CATATAGCCGTACGAAGATTTTTTAGCGGTGTTTGTTGATGTCATACACTGTGATATCAGGAACCGATCAGGTGCCGAGAAACGACCCACGATACCCACTACTGTTACGCCGTCTAGAGCCAAGCCTTGAATTGTGTATTTCGTTCCTCGCGGGTCCGCGTTGGTTGGTTCGAACAATTCTCCCGTTGAGAATCGCCTCTTCAATGTCAAAGGCGTCGAGATCGTCCTCCGCCATCTCTTCGAAAGCGTGAACGGTCACATCATAGTCTCTTAGAAGAATCTTCTGTCTGATTCGATCCGCGGTGAGGCACGGGCGGAGTTTACCAAAAAGCCCATGCCTTGTCTTCACACGTTAGTCAGAAAACAACCGCATCGCTTACGCGATGCTCGCAGCAGGCAGCAGACCTTTGATCTCGCGGACCACGCGGTGGACTTCCTCCTGGTTGGCGAGGGCGATCATGAAGAATTTGTAGCCCTGGTGGAAGCAGATGACGCCGTTCGCGAATAACCAGATCCCGTCGAGAAATGGGTTGCCGCCCAGTAACCAACTGATCGGCGCACCGACGATTGGACCAGGCTGGAAGATCTGCGCCCACATCGCCGCCCCGGCTGCGCAACTAAACGCGCCAAGCAACGGCGCACCAACATACTTCGCGATGTTTCTCTCAAACTCCACGCGCTGTTGTTCGGCTTCAGTAAGCTCACCACGGCCGATCAACTCTTCGCGCTTCTTCAAGTAACCATCAAACTTCTCACCGGCCTTGCGCAGACCATAAACCGGCAGCGCCGAATGAGTCAGCCAGTGCGGATGCGCCCCAAGCAGCACCGCATCCAATCCCGGAAACGCCGCGCCGGCTCGAACACCCAACACCAGCGACACTGAAACAACCGCCGCCTTCCCCGGGTTCTCTTTGATCCAATCCTTCGCTTTTAAAACACCAACGGTCGCCGCACTCGAAGCCCGCGACAACCGCGCGCCTTTATCAAAAACCTGCGACGCGCGTTCGTAGTGTTTCTTCGCGTCGTCAAAAACCTCGCCGGCCTTGCGGCCCGCGTCACCGGCAACATCACGAAACTTTTCGCCGGCTACCTTCACACCTTTGGCTGCGCGACGAGTCGCTTCACCAACCTCTTCGTCCTCACTCAGCCGCTCAGCCTCGGCGCGCACCCGTTCCGCGCCGCTGGCCATCGTCTCCGCACCACGCTTCGCGGCTTCGCCAGCCACACGCGCACCCTCGCCAAACGTATCGGAGATCGAAAACTTCTCATCCAGCTCGCGCGCTTTGCGACGCGCCGCCGCCTGCCATTCGTCAAACTTTTCCTTGTAATCAGCCATCCTTCAAGTCCTCTGGATCCAGCATCAGTCGCGTTGTACGTCCCCGGCCGCGACCGAGTTCGATCTCGTCAGCGGCTGCATCGGCACCACGCGATCCCGGCCATTTCTCTTCGCTTCATACAAAGCGACATCCGCAGCCTTTTGGATGCCAGAAGCAGTCTGCGCGTCTGTCGGGCATTCTGCAACCCCGAAACTGGCCGTAATCCGGCCTCCGGACGGCGTCTGCAAATCCTTGATGGCCATCCGCAATCTCTCGGCGACCTCCATTCCCGCGCTCATATTCGTTTCCACCAGCAGGACAGCAAACTCCTCGCCGCCGATTCGCGCCGCCAGATCGATGCCGCGCGTGCCCTCACGCAGGACGCGGCTAATCCGCCGTATCGCATCGTCGCCGGCGTCATGTCCAAAAGTGTCGTTGAGATTCTTGAAGTTGTCGATGTCGATCATGAGCAACGTAAAGGGACGCTCGAAGCGCAACACGCGTCCCACCTCGCGCTCCAACTGCCGCTCGAACCGACGCCGATTGGCAAGCCCGGTCAGATGGTCCGTAAACGCTGCTTCCTCGCAAACGTCGAGATACGCTTTGAACTCGAGCAGCGTCCTGGTCCGGGCCAACATGAGGTCCAGGTCAGTCGGATCGGTGATGTATCCAAGCGCTCCCACCTCCGACGCCCGCCGCAGATCCTCAGCGCGCCGGCTCGCCGCCGTCTGCATGATCACGGGAATAAACTTCGTCACCGGGTTGGACCGTATGCGTTGGGCCAACTCGTAACCATTCATGCGCGGCATCATCACGTCCGTAATCACCAGGTCCGGCTGGTACGACTCGATCGCGGCAAGAGCCTCATCGCCGTCGGTAGCGGTGGTTACGTTGTAGCCGGCCAAACTGAACGCGGCCTCGAGCAGGCCGAGCTTGTCAGGGTTGTCGTCGACGATAAGAATGGTTGATTTGGGTTCCATAAAACGTGGGTGTTGGACCTATAAATCTTGCGCCGCTATGAGCTTCATGCTACAGTTCCGGCCTCGGTTTAACGTTCGTGCCGATACTCGCCCTAAGCGTCGCGTCAAAGATTCAATCGAAAGAGAGCAAACATACCCGGGAAATATCACGGCGGGTTTCCTTACAATCGTAGAAACAAACCCGTCCAGGCCACTTGAATTCGGACCACGCTGCCAAAGGCGACTCAATAGACCAGTTAAGGCGACCCCAGAAAGACGTGCAGATGCAGGAACAGAAGCGCGCGCGAGACTTAACTTCCGATGATCGCGCGTCATTAATTCGTGGCCTCGAGTTTGGTTCGACACTAACTGATTCCCTCGTTGCCGATCTGGCTCGGAGCTCAGTGGTCCTCGACTTCCGTCGCCGCCGTTTTGTCTATCGCGCCGGCGAACCTGCAGACTGCCTCTACGCCATCGTTCGTGGCCGAATAAAGCTGTGCCGCATCGAAACCGACACGGGTCGGGAAGCCGTGATCGACATCCTTCCAGAGGGATCGCTGTTCGGCGAGTCAGCGCTCTATTCGCTAGCGGGGCAACGTGCGAATTCGGCAATTGCCTACGAAAACTCCAGGCTCCTCCGAATCCAGGTCGGGGATTTCAAACGGGGGATGGCTGAGGATGACCGGCTTCATGATTACACTTTCCGCCTAATCGGTCAACGACTTGATCACGCCGAGCGGCGGCTGGCGGATTTCGCTCTAAATGCGATTCCAGCCCGTCTTGACAGCCTGCTCGCCGATTTTTCGGTGCGTTATGGCGTCTCGGAACCCGAAGGCGTGCTCATCGATATACCCCTGCCTCATCGCGAAATCGCTTCCATCGTCGGCTCGACTCGTGAGAGCGTGACCGTCCGCTTGAATGCCATGCGCCGCGCAGGTACGATCGCTTTCGTCAAACGACGAATACTGATTAAACGACCGGCCGCGATGTAGTTACGCGCACCGGCGACTTGCGGCTGTAGTGGCTCTTACTGGCGATGAAGTGTCCAACCTGCGGTAAACCAGTCGAATGGAAAGATAATCAGTATCGTCCGTTCTGTTCACAGCGGTGCCAGCTCGTCGACCTTGGACGCTGGGTCGAGGGTGAATACCGCGTGCCCGGCGAATCGCTGCCGAACGAACAAACCGAACGGCCCGGCGATGAATCTGAGAATTCGTGATGAATCGACGACAGCATTACAGATCTATTCTCGCACTTGCATTGGCGTGCGGCCTGATGCTCCTCACCTCGTGCAACGCAACCGACATGAAAGGTTCGGAGAAGAAAGCTCCCGTCATCTCCGCTCCGCCAGCAAACACGTCTTTTCCGATGCCTCCGTTGGAAACCAACTCTCTGAACAACATGGGTTGGAAACTCGCGGACGGCAAACGCAACTTGTTTTCCGAGTTCAAAGGAAAGGTGCTGGTACTGGACTTCTACGCCACGTGGTGCACACCCTGCCGTAAAAGTGTGCCGCATCTGATTGCGCTGCAGAACAAGTTCGGCGATCAGGGACTGCAAGTAATCGGTCTAAACGTCGGTGGTCCCGAGGACGAGGAAAAGGTGCCGGGCTTCGCCAAAGAACTCGGCATTCAATATCCACTCGCCGTTCCCGACGAAGAATTGGTAATGTTCATGCTTTCCGACATCGACTCGATTCCGCAAACGTTCGTCTTCGATCGCGAAGGGATACTCGCGGAGCGCGTAATCGGTTTTGGACCAAGTGCCGCCGCGAGAATCGACGAAGCAATCGAAACCGCTTTGAAAACTTCAACTCCTTAGACTCCTGTCAGACAGGTCGAAACTTTTGAGAAGAGCAAAGATACTAATGACGTTGGGTCCGGCTTCGCGTGAGCCGGAAGTTATTGAAAGACTGCTTGCCGCGGGCGCGAACGGTGTGCGCATCAACATGTCGCACGGCACCCACGAAGAGAAAGCCGAAGACATCCGTCTCGCCCGCGAAGCCGCACGCAAAATGGGACGGCCCATCGCTGTGCTCGTCGATCTGTCTGGTCCAAAGATCCGCACGGGCGAACTCAAGGACGACAAGCCTGTAAGGCTCGAAGCAGGACAACAGTTCATCATCACGACGCGATCGATCGTCGGCGACCAGCATCAGGTATCAACCAACTATCCGGATCTCCCACGCGTCGTTAAGCCCACGACGCGATTGTTGCTCGACGACGGCGCGCTCAGTTTGATCGTCGAAAGCACGACCGATACTGACGTCGTTTGTCGCGTTATCGACGGCGGTATGCTGGCGGAACGAAAAGGAATCAACCTTCCCGGTGTCGCACTGCCAATCGATTCGCTTACTGAAAAAGACATCGTCGATCTGAAGTGGGCCGTTCAACAGCAGGCGGACTATATCGCTTTGTCGTTCGTGCGACGCGCCGAAGATTGTGAACGCGCGAAGAGGTTGATTGCAGAAGCAGGCGGACGAGCGCCGCTGATCGCGAAGATTGAAAAGGCGGAAGCGATCGATCGTCTCGACGAGATCATCGAGGCCGCTGACGGCATCATGGTCGCGCGCGGTGACCTGGGAGTCGAGACGAGCGTCGAGCTGGTTCCGGTCTATCAGAAACGAATTATCGATCGCTCGATCAGTGCCGGGAAGATGGTGATTACGGCCACACAGATGTTGCAGTCGATGGTCTCCAGTCCGCGTCCGACGCGTGCCGAAGCTTCCGACGTTGCGAATGCTGTTTGGGACGGAACCGATTGCGTGATGCTGTCGAACGAGACTGCGATGGGACAGTATCCCGTCGCTGCGGTTGCGACGATGGCGCGCATCATCGAGTCGGCTGAGTCAGGTCAGAAGTCTGAAGTCTTCAACCCGACAGGCAAACAATCGGGACGCGTCAGCCGCGCGCTTTGTGAAGCAGCAGCATTCGCGGCGGACGAGATGGGCACGAGAGTCACGGCTGTCTACACCGCGTCTGGTTTAATGGCGCGAAGGCTGTCATCAGTGCGGCACGATCAAAGGATCGTCGCTTTAACGCACCGGCCCGACGTTCAAGCGGAGTTGGCATTGATCTGGGCCGTCGATCCATTGCTTGTACCGAAGGCCGAATCGACGGAAGAGATGCTGAAGATTGGTGAGCGGGCTTTGCTCGAGGCGCGAATCGTAGAAAAAGGCGACACGATCGTGGTGATGGCGGGCCGGCTTTCCGGTTTAGGATTGTCGAGTTCGGTCAGCGTCTATACGATTGGTGGACCACTTGGTCCAACACGAGCGTGATGAGTCGCCGGAGTCACTGGTAGTAACCGTCCCGGCTCTTGATGGAAAGCTTCGGCCGATTCTTCTCGTCATCCTTGTTGATTTTGAGTTTTAGTTTCCGCCACTTCTTCGGCGTTGCCGCAGCTTCTTTTTCGATCGTTAATTGATATTGACCGTGCATCTCGCGCGCAACGAGGTCGAAAGTCCCATTCACGATTTCCGGTTTCGCACTGTATTTGAGGTCGAACGTTTTTCCACCGGAAGCGCCGGTTAACTCGTCCAGCACTCCCCGGCCTTCCATGCCCAAAGCAGATCCGTCGTCTCCCTGACGAAGAAAAACTGCATAAACAGTAACATCAGACTGCTTGATCGCCTCGCGGACTTCTTTGAACGTGCGCGTTGATGCGTTGTCCTGGCCATCGCTGAGCAGAAGGATCACGCGTCGCGAATGACGTGCCGTGGTCAGATGCTGCAATGCATCGTAGAGGCAATCGTAAAACACGGTCCGCCCGTACTCTCCTGAACTGTTCAACCCTATTGACTCGCCCGCACGAAACCAACCTTCACGGAACACGCATTTTTTATCGAAGACAGCGGCGAAGTAGTCGTTTTCGGGATTGCCGACCTCCAGAAAACGACTAACGCCGTTAGCAATCTTACGTCGAAACTCTTCCGATTCTTTTGACCGGTTCAGTCCGGAACTCCCGGAAGCGTCGACCAGAATGCCGACACTGGCCGGAATGCTTTCACCGCTGAAAGAAACTATCTTTCGTTCCAACTTGTCGACCATGACGGAAAAGTCCTCCTGCTTGAGACCTGAGAACGGTTTTCCGTTTTTGTCCGTTACGCTGACCCAAACGACGAAGGAATCGTTTTGTTGACTAAGGATGGGACCAAACTGAATGAAAAGCACAGCGATGAGCGCGAGGAACGGCTGTGCTCGTCGAAGCTTCATGTGGGGCGCAACTAGTCGGCGCCGATCATTTCACCGACGCCTTTTTGGTCTTTCTGTTCCTGGGCCATCTGCGCGGGTGACTTCTGCGGATCGCGCCAGTTGTCGAGAATTCCCACCTGGTGAACACACTGTAGCGTACACGTGGGCGCACACCACTTCTCCGTCTTGTACTCGCGATCGAAGTCGTCCATCGTGTACTGCTCGAGTGGAATGCCTGGATAGCCGCGTTGTTGAGAGCACCAGTGGACCAGTCCTTCTTCGCAGATGTACAAATAACGCGCACCGGAACGACAACGCCAGTTGTAAGGTTTGCCTTCCGCGATGCTGTCCTGGAACCAGTTCAAACGCGCGTGGTCCTTGTTCCCCAGTTTCTTGACCTGCTGGAAGATGTCTTTCTCTTTTGCTGAAAGCGGCTTCAACGTGCCGTCGCCGTCGTGAATCACACCGACAGTCGTGGAGAAGCCAAGCTCGACGGCGCGACGTGCAACGGTCAACGCGTCTTCAGGATTCTTGATCCCGCCGCCAATTACGGAGTTGATGTTGACGTGAAAATCGGCGTACTCAGACAGGTAACGCAGTTTCTTGTCGAGCACGCGCAGGCTCTTGCGTGAAACTTCGTCGGGCTCGACGTTGTCGATACTGATCTGCAGGTATTCGAGACCCGCGTGATTGAGACGTTTGATGCGTTCCGGCGTGAAGTAATAACCGTTGGAGATCAGGCCGGCGATCATGCCGCGCAAGCGGATGTGGTTGATGATCTGGTCGAGCTCGGGGTGCATCATCGGTTCGCCACCGGAGATCGTGACGATCGACGTGCCGAGGTTTGCCAGTTTATCAAGCCGTGCTTTTACGACGTCGAGATTGATCGGTTTGGAATTGTGATCGTATTCGTTGCAATAGCCGCAGGCGAGATTGCAACGGCGCATCGGAATCAGGTGCGCGAGAACAGGATGCCGGGTAGAAACCAATGCGCGTGTGATAAAACTCGCCTCGCGCATCTTCAATTTTAGAAAGGTTCTTTTCCTCATTTACTCTTCAATAGTTGTCGCGAAGAATATGCGACAACCACGGTCCAACGCAACCGGCGTGCAGAAACGGTAATAAATAACGAAGGGCTCTGCTTTAACGACAGAGCCCTTCAATAAAACCACGGACTTTCGGAACTGCTTAACTCTTGACGACCTTCACGTTCGAATCGTACTTGATATCGAAGTCGCCCGATGAAATCCGAGCGTTCTTCTCGAGTGCCGTCAGGCGCATCGTGGTTGAATCATCGTTCTTTTCAACGATCTTCGTCTGCACCGGCATGCCGTTTCCGTCGATCCAAACTTCTGCGTACTTGTAGCTGGCTTTGCCCTTCGGAACCAGTGTTAGATGGATCGTGCTGACGCCGCCCCACAAAGTCTCTTCGCGAACGTCCTTCACCGGGTGAAAACGCGTTTCGAGCTGCGCTTTCGACATGCTCATCATCGACATAAGGCTGGTCGCATTGTTGTCGCCATTACCAATGCTGTTGGAGCTTCCAGTGTAGACGGTCCGCTGCGCGGGACGGTAAATGGTGTAGCGGTTATTGTTGACCGCGAGCGATTCCTTGCGCGGGCTGGTCCAATCGATCCTCACCGCGGCTTGACGTCCGCCGGTGGGCATATAAATAACGACACCCGCCGATTTATCTTCAACTCCAAGCTGCGAGTTGTACTTCACAACGTTGATGCCTGCTCGCAACGACTTCAAACTCTGCCGGTTCTTTTCCATGCGGCTAAGAACCGAACTCACCAGGCCTGCTCCCTGACCATTCGCAGTCGGCGTAACCGCCGCGAATGCGGAAACTATTAAGGCGATCATCAGGCCTGAGGATACCAATCTCTTCATAAGTGCTCCTTGCTTTAATTCTCCTCTCCCGGGGCTCGCAAAAAACCTCGTAATTATAGGGAAAGGCTATCGTATGTCAACCTCGAAGCTGCGC
Organism: Pyrinomonadaceae bacterium; assembly: GCA_025923035.1. Lineage (GTDB taxonomy): Bacteria > Acidobacteriota > Blastocatellia > Pyrinomonadales > Pyrinomonadaceae > PSRF01. The sequence continues at coordinate 8,456 of JAICGQ010000100.1, forward strand.
GTCCGGCCACTGCCATCGACTACTTTTCGGACATCCACGACTTCCACCTGCGTGCGACCGGTCAGCTCCTTAACCCGCTGCTCGATCTGACCTTTATCTGCTTCATTGACAACAACTTCGGGACCTAAAACCAGTGTCTGCGCAACGGGGCTTTGATGCCCGGTATTTCGCGGCAGTTCGCTGCTATCGAACCAGCTTTTTGGTGTTAAAAAGATAAAGATCAAACAGACTACACAAAGAAGATCCCATTGCCAGGTGTTACGCGCGTAATTCCAGAAGAAAATCTTCTTCAGTGTGGTTGTCAGGCCTCGCACTATCTTCCAGCTTGCAAGTAAGCAGCCACGCGACTCGCGGCTGGCGGGTCGGTTGATTCTAACAAAATCCCGCTTTCCTCTGGAACAAAAAACAGTCTCCTTCGAGGAAGTAAGACGCTAATTAAAGGCGAACAGATGGCGAAGGCTCAACGATATGGCCATCTCGCATCTGCACGATGCGCCGGCACATCGCGGCCGCTTCCGGGTTGTGAGTGATCATTATGATGGTCTGGTTGAACCGGTAATTTAACTCCTGAAACATGTTAAGTACCAGCGCCGAGTTCTCGGAGTCGAGATTTCCGGTGGGTTCGTCAGCCAGTACGATTGCCGGTCGTGTCACAACGGCACGCGCCAGCGCCACCCTCTGTTGCTCGCCGCCGGACAACTCGAGTGGTTTGTGATGCAGTTTATCTTCCAGGCCGAGCAGTCGCAGAACGTCGCGTCGAAGTTGCGGATCGCCGCCGCCGTTGCCGTGAATTCGCTCCGCAAGTCGGAGATTTCCTTCAGCGGTCAAAGTCGGGAAAAGGTTGAATCTTTGGAAAACAAACCCGATTTTCTTGCGGCGAATGGCGGTGCGTTTCGCGTCGGAAGCGGTAGTGATGTCCTCGCCGTCGATGACGATCCGGCCCTCGGTCGGGGTCAATAGTCCGCCTAGCAGGTGCAGCATGGTCGACTTCCCACAGCCCGACGGCCCCATGATCGCGACAAACTCGCCTTCCTGCACCTCCAGCGACACGCCTCGCAAAGCAGGCACGTCAACCTTACCGATTCGATAGACCTTTACCAGGTTTTCAGCTTGAAGAATCGTCCTCATCGAAATGAATTCAGGTTATATCACTGACCAGGCAAATTGTTTATTTATTAGCGGTGACTTTTTTATTGATGGCGTCGAGATCGACTTCCGGGAGTCCCCACTTATTCTCGAGTACAAACGGTCTTGGGTAGGTACGATTCAACTCCACGGAACTCGCGTCCTGATAAGTAATGCTCAACTTGTACTGGTCCTGCGGCCGGGTGATCTCGATCCGGCTCGGCAGCGACGCCGTTGGACCGGCGCCAAGCTGTTTCTCGTTGAAGTAAGCGACGTCCGTCACCAGCGCTCCCCTGTCGTCATACGACTGAACACGAGCAAGCCGGATACCGGAAACTCGATCGAACCACAAACGCCTGATTAACTTCGCTTCCGCGCCCTGCGCTTGAGAAAACTCGTCGAGCACATAATAAGGACGCATGATGCGCGAGTTTTTCTGGGCGCCGCGTCGAGTATCGGTTTCTTCCTGGAAAAACTCGCTTTGTGCGTAGAAAAGCGAACCATTGGTCTCGATCGGACGAACCATGAAAGCGTCGGTCAAATGTTGTGGACGCAGATTTGAAAGGGCGCTGACGGTCTGCTTTTCCGCCTTCTTTTCGTTGTTCTCGGAAGCTGGCGTGGCGATGTCGACGTCGGCCAGCTTCTTGTAGACTGCGTTGTTGGTGCCTTTCAGGAACCGCCGGTATTTCTCATCCCCCTTCAGCACCGCGACGCGAAACTGCTCGCCGTCGGAGGTCATCTGAGCGAGATCCACGACCAGAAACTGAATAATCAAATAGATTTTTCCGGGACGCTGCAGCGTTATGTCGCCATCGACCAGCCGGTACTGATCGGCGATGCCGTAAGTGGCAAACGAAGTGTCTTCAAACTGAATATCGATTTTGCCGTGGATCGAAGTGACGGTCGAGAATCGATTCACTTCCTGAAACAGGCGATCTCTGCCGGCTTCGGTTGCCGGTAGAAGCTGCGGAACCTGAATCTTCTTCTTTGCACCAAAAAGGCCGCAAGCCGAGGTCGTCAACAGCGTGAAAACAACGAAGACCGTCAGGAGCAACCGGGGGTGAGCTAATCTGTGGGCGTTCAGATAATTGAACATTACTCTTAAGCCGCAAATCATACGTCAAACGCTGGAGAATCGCGAAACTCCCGCCGGGGAGCCTCGCCCTTAACCCTCTACTCTTACTCTAGTTGCAGCGGCGGCTTGCCGAATCGGGCCCGTAACTTGTCGATCGAGTTTCGGATCGCCGGACGATGCAACAACTTCTGTTCCAACCGGTTCTTGCCCGGAAAATCGACCAGCATGACTCCCAATAGGACCGTTAACAAACCCTGCCCCGGCACGCCCGGCAGCGACATGATGATCCCGAGAATTATGAGCAAAGTGCCCAAAACGTTCTTGCCAATCGCCGCGGCGATTCTCAGGGTCGGCGCCCGCCCGGACCAAACTCTCCGATCGTAATGGCTGCAAAAATAGTCGGACGGTAACTTGATCAGGATCAACGAAACGAGGCCCAGACTGAGGGAAAACGTGATAAGGAACAGCACTAGTCCGACCAGCGCTCGCTGCCACGTCACTCCTGAAGCTACATCCGACAAGAAATCCATCATTTAGTTACGCGAGCTCACTCCGGGCTTTCAGAACCGATTGAAACACTTCACTTACAACACGATCGGCAACGTCGCCGAGTTGGAACTTCGGGTTTTCCGCGACTTCCCAAAATTCATCGAGCCCTCGCGCCCCCGCGCGTTCGAGCGCGAGTGTTTGGACCAGCAAGTCGAGAATGTCGGCTGCCTTCACCAGTCGTGATTCGAAACTCTGACGCTGTTCGTAATCGTCATAAAGCGCCGCGTATAGATCGCTTTTCAATCCGCTTACGACGTCTGTAAACGCGCGACTCTCAGCTTGCTTACGCGCGTCGGCGCCGAAGTAGCCCGTTGCGATCCGCGGCATGTCGCCAACTCGCACTTCCGCCCAATCGTGCAGCAACGCCATTCGCAAAACTTTCTCGGCATCAACCGGCACACCCTGCGCGAGCAATTCGTCGGCCAGCAACATCGCTGCCACACCAACGCCAAACGAATGGGCCGCCACTGATTCCGTTCCGTTTGGCAGCCCACGCAAAGTCCAGCCCGTGCGATCGAGTCGCTTCAGTCGCTGCAGTTCGATAAGCGTTGAAAGCATATGTGCGCGAGTATAGCAGGGCGAAACCGGTTGTCGTGGGGTCTGATCCCGGTCGCGCGAGCAAGTCACACGGCTAATTGATAGGGGATTAGTTTTGAAAGTTCAGCGCGCCTTACTGATGGTTTCAGTTACCTGACTGATGGTCGTCGGTTTACCTGCAGTCAGGATGCTCACAACCACAGGCTATCTCGGTCACCTTTGCGCCTTCGGCATCCTCGCAATAGTCGCTGCAATAGTTACTGTCGCGTCTTGCACTGCACGCGCAAACGCCATGCGCGCACTTCTCATTCTCTGCCATAACACCACCCCGCTTTCTCGATCAGTTCGCCTCGATTATAGCCGCCTTTCGAGACAACATCGAAGTCGCTATGGCTGGCGGACCGGAGCGGGGGGCGCTGGTGGAACACGCGGCAAGAGGTTTGTCGCGACGATGCGCCAGGTAGTGGCTTCGCAGCGAATGCGAATGCCGGGTGTGTCGCTGTCGAACGCCTCATCCACCGCAAGCACGTCGGCTTTGAAGATCCCTTCGCCACAGCGAATACCGGCCGAATCGTAGAACGTGACGACGCCGGAGACGAACGCGTATGGAGTGCCGCTCGTGTTCTTGATGATCAGTCGAACATTCGTGACCGGCGAATCGGGCGCGCCGTTGAGCGCCGTAGTTCGCAACGTGCCCTGAAGCGCGGCTACACCGTCGTTATCATGCGCCACCGCCACTTCATTCAACGCAACGCGCTTCTCGTTTCCATCTGTTGGCGTCTCTTGCGCGTTGACGGCGCAGGCGGTAACAAGCACAACAACCGCGGCGGCGAGTTTTGCCGTGAGTTTCATCCTCATCTCCTTAACCCGTTAATCGCGAACCACTGCGTAAATGAGCTGGTCGATCGTCTGACCGTTCTTGGTGACACTCTTCCTCAACCGTCCTTCAAACGTGTAACCCGCTTTCTCCAACACACGCGCCGACGCCGGGTTCCAGGCGAAAACGTGCGCGTACAAGCGACAAAGATCCCGATTGGTAAACGCGTGTTTGGTGACGGCCACCAAGGCCTCTGTCGCAATGCCGCGACCCCAGTACTCTTCGCCGAGCCAGTATCCGATCTCCGCCGAGCGATAGTCCACATCGTGTTGGGCCGTGTAGCCGATTCCGCCAATCGCTTCGTCGGCTAACGTAATCGCGAAGTTCGTCTCAGGCGTGACTCCGACAACACTGTCGAGCCAGTTTCGCGCGTCGGTAACCGTGTACGGATGCGGAAAACGATCGCGCAGGTTAATCCACACGTTTCGGTTGTTGGCATGCCGGACGATCGCGTCGCGATCGCGCCACTCCCAACTACGCACTACGCATGTCGTTAACTTGAACTCCACGTCGTCAATTCTTTTTGCGCGGCAGTATGGCGGCGCCGCGGGGCATAATAAAACCAGTGCCTCCTCCCGTCTGATCCAAAGCCTCTTCGATCGAACTCACCGGGACCATCCGCATCTTCCTGACCTGCTCCTCGCGCAGCTCCGACACCAAACAGATGCGATAACGTTCGGCTTTAGTCATCAACGACCACGCAGTCTGGCCGTTAACTTCGTAACCGTTCCGCAGCCGGTTTTCAAGCGAACGAGAGTCGCCGGAGTCGAACCACTTCAAAAAATCCGAACGACCGAGACCATCGCGGCATTCAGCAAGCAACACTATCGTTCCGCCGTCGTTGCAAGCGTGCGCAGCCATATCGAGCGCCTTATGCGCCTGAATCATGTTGATGTCGTGCGGAAAGCCACCGCAACTCACAATCACCACGTCGCGCTTTTCCCCGATAGCGAACGAATGACGCTGCAAATAACGCTCACACGCAACGCGATGGGCCAGTCGCCAATCACCACAGAAAACGCCTACCGCGCGTTTCTTCTCGTCGACAATCGTATTGATCGCAAAGGCCGGCGCCACGAGTTGGGCTACACGCTCACACTCTTCATGGACCGCGTTCCCGTCCAGCACACCGGGCGCAACACCCGCCTTACGTCCCCCGCGTTCGAAATCGAACGCAAGCATGTGCGTCGCTTCGATCGTCCTCGCCGATGCGAGACCCGGGCAAATCGACTTACGACCACCCGTAAATCCTGCAAAGTAATGAAAACTGATCCCGCCAATTAGCACGACTCGCGAAAAGTCTCGCAATGCAGAACTGACTTCCACACGGACGCCATTCGTCGTCGTTCCGAGCGAATAGAGTTTCGTTTCGTCGTAAGCGTCGTGGTCCAACGTTCGGA
>JAICGQ010000101.1 GCA_025923035.1 Pyrinomonadaceae bacterium
GTGCCGCGGACGGCGTTGGCATCGTTGAAAGTCGCGTCCGTTGAAGCCTCCGCTTGTGACGCGTGCAAGTTGGGTGAGCCGGTGGTCAAACCCGGCAGCCGTGCGAAAACTCCATGAATTACAAACTGCTACTACAGTATGACGGCACCGACTTTCACGGGTGGCAGGTTCAGGAAAATCTGAGGACGGTGCAGGGTGAACTAACCGCCGCGCTGAGTTTGATCGACGGGCGCAGCGTCAGTGTTCACGGTTCGGGCCGAACTGATGCCGGCGTTCATGCTGAAGGGCAGGTGGCGAGTGTCGAGATTCAGCGCGACCTCACGCCGGAGAAACTACGGGCGGCGATCAATGCTAATGTCGGCAAAGACGTGCGCGTTTTGAGTGTGGAGGTAGTCGATCCGGAGTTTCATGCACGTTATTCAGCGGTTGGAAAAACTTACGTTTACCGGATCGTGAATGCGCCGGTAGTCTCGCCGTTTTGGTCGCGTTACGTGCATCAGGACGCACGCAAACTCGATCTCGATCGCATGCGTGCAGCGGCGCCGTTGTTTTTAGGCGAGCACGACTGGACCGCTTTTTCCGCAGCGCAAGCTGACGTCGAAGATCGCGTGCGAACGATAACTGGTCTGGATATCACTGAAAATCACGACGCGCGTGGCGCAGCGCCAATTATCGAAATCCGAGCTACCGCAAATGGCTTTCTTCGTTACATGGTGCGGACCATCGCCGGAACATTGCTGTCGATCGGTCGTAACGAGCTCGACAACGAAGGCCTTCACGCGGCGATCGAAACGGGCCAGCGTCCGCTGGCGGCAACCACAGCGCCGGCCTGTGGATTAACATTAGTTTCAGTTTGTTATTCGTAGGGTAGAATGAACCGTATATGCTGTCTGATTTTGCAGGAGTAATTCAAAAAGGAACGCGCGAGGAAGCGCTATTGGCGGCGGTGGCCTGGGACCGTCTACCACGACACGTCGCCATCATCATGGACGGCAACGGGCGCTGGGCGGCGCAACGCGGTCAGCCGCGTATCGCCGGTCACAAGGCGGGCGTCGAAGCGGTCCGTGCGGCGGTCGATACCGGCGCGCGACTCGGCCTCGGCGCACTCACGCTCTTCGCTTTCTCCACTGAAAACTGGAAACGACCGCGTTTCGAAGTCGACGCGCTGATGCGCATGTTGCGTCGTTACCTGCGCATCGAACTCGACGAGATCGATCGCCAGAACATCAGATTTCAAACGATCGGCCGCATCGGCGCGCTCAACGACAACGTGCGCAAAGAGATTCAACGGGCAACGGAACGCACCGCGCGCAACAAAGGGATGGTGTTGACTGTCGCGTTGAACTATGGCGGCCGCGCGGAGATCGTCGACGCCACTCGCGCCGCGGTCAGACGATTGCTCGACGAAGGCAGCCGTCCCGACGAAATCACCGAAGAACGAATCGCGAACGAGCTTTATACGAGAAACTTGCCCGAGCTCGATCTGTTGGTCCGGACCAGCGGCGAGTTGCGCATTTCGAATTTTCTGTTGTGGCAGAGCGCGTATGCGGAGATCTACGTTACCGAGACGTTGTGGCCTGACTTCCGCCGCGTGCATTTGCTCGAATCGATTGTCGATTACCAGGGAAGAGATCGCAGGTTTGGTGGATTGAAGTTAGTGGTTAACAGGGACCACGGATGAAAAGAATCCTAACAGCGGTCATCGTCCTTCCTTTTCTGATCGCATCAATTCTCATTTCCTGGTTATGGTGGTTATTCGTGGCACTCGCAGCGGCCGCGATGGTGCTGGCGCTGTGGGAGTTTTACCTACTTTGCAAACGACTCCAGCTCAAACCCGATCCGGTCCCTGGCTTCGTCGCCGGCGCGGCGTTGATAACGATCTCGCTACAAAACCAGCCGTGGCTTAATTTCCTGTTGTTCCTGCTGGTGATCATGGTCCTCGTCATCGTCACGCTGATCAGCGCGATGGTACGGGGCGCTCCGTTCGACAAGATGATTGCCTCGACGGGCGCGACGATCCTGGGCGTGCTTTACATCGCGTTGCTCGGCACGCATCTCGTGCTGATTCGCACCGGCTTCGAGCCGCAGTTGTCGGCGCACCTATTGAGTTTCTTTTTCCTTGTGTTGATGGGTGCTGATTCCGGCGCTTACTACGTTGGGCGTGCATTCGGAAAACACAAACTCGCGCCGTCCATCAGTCCCGGCAAGACGTGGGAAGGCGTCGCTGGCGGACTCGCGGCCGCGCTCGCGATGGCGACGCTGGCGCATTTCTGGTTTTTCCGCGAATTGCCGCTGAAATGGACATTGCCGCTGGCGCTGACGATGGCGATTGTGGGCATTCTGGGCGACCTCGTCGAGAGTGCACTGAAGCGCAGCGCGTCGGCAAAAGACGCAGCAAACATCCTGCCCGGACACGGTGGTTTACTCGACCGGTTGGATAGCTTGCTCTTCAACGCGCCGCTCATCTACTATTTCGCCGTCTTTTACTTCAACATCTGAACGGTTGAAGCAATAAGCCGATGACCACGAAAAAGATCCTTCTGATAGTTGGCGCCGTGGTTGTCGTACTGGTTGTCGTGGTCGCTCTATTTGTCGGCGGAATTGTCGGGATTGCGCTTTACCAGGTCGCAAACAGCGAAGCGGCGGCCACAGCCCGGGAGTTCCTGCGCAAGAACGAGGAGCTGAAAGCAGACATCGGCGAAGTAAAAGACTTTGGCAGCATTGTTACCGGCAGCATCAACGTAGTTGACGGAAACGGTCAGGCGACGATGAATTTGAAGGTCATCGGCGCTGACGAGACCGTCAACGCGTCGGTCCACCTCGTTTATGTGAATCGTGGTGAGTGGCGCGTTAGCGCCGCTTCCTACGTTAATAAAGACGGGCAAACGATCAGTCTTCTCGACCCCTACGATTCGAAATTACTCGTCCCCCTCCTGGTTGCGTAAAACAGTCGCATGCAAAGCACAGGCGTCGCCATACTCGGCTCAACCGGTTCCATCGGGTGTAACAGTCTCCGCGTTATCGAATCGTTAACTTCACCACCGATGCGCGTCGTCGGACTCGCCGCCGGCAGCAACGTCGAACGGCTTGCCGATCAGATTGCCACGCACCTTCCGGAAGTTGTTTCCGTTGACAGCGAAACGGCCGCGCACGACCTCCGCGCCCAGTTGTTCGAACGAAACATCGATCTGCCGCGAATCGTGACCGGCGAGGCCGGGCTAATCGAAGTGGCCACTCATCCGCAGGCGGATTGCGTGATCTCAGCGACTGTCGGCGCGGTTGGTTTTTTACCGACGTTGCGAGCGCTCGAAGCCGGTAAACGCGTCGCGCTGGCAAACAAAGAAACGCTGGTGATGGCTGGTGAGTTGATGACGCGCGCGGCGAGAAAATCAGGCGCTGAACTGTTGCCGATCGACTCCGAGCACAATGCGTTGCACCAGTGTTTGCGTGGCGAGCGCTCCGAAGAAGTGCGGCGGATCGTGCTTACGGCTTCCGGTGGACCATTCCGCACTAAGAACAAAGCCGAGATGAAACAGGCGAGCGTTGCCGAAGCAATGCGTCATCCGACGTGGACCATGGGCGCGAAGATCACGATCGACTCGGCGACGCTCATGAACAAAGGTCTGGAAGTTATCGAAGCGCACTGGTTGTTTGGCTTCGGTCCCGACCAGATCGACATCGTCGTGCATCCCGAATCAGTAGTGCACTCGATGATCGAGATGATCGACGGATCCGTGATCGCGCAGATGGGCGTGACTGACATGCGGCACGCGATTCAGTACGCGCTTACGTATCCCGAGCGACACGAGTGCCAGTTGCCGCCGCTTGATCTGACGTCGATTTCGGGTTTGCACTTTGAGGCGCCGGATCTGGATCGTTTTCCGTGTATCGCGCTGGCTTATCGTGCGTTGCGAGAAGGCGGCACCTTGCCGGCCGCGATGAACGCGGCGAACGAAGAAGCAGTCGGTGCTTTTATCGACGAACGTATCTGTTTGACGGAAATCCCGCTCATCATCGAGTCAGTGATGAACGCTCACACGAATCAACCGGCCCGCGACATCGAAACCATTCTCGAAGCGGATCGAACGGCGCGTCTCGTCGCTCTGACAGAAATCGAAAAGCGCGTGAAAGCGACCGTTTAACTGTAGAAACGATTTGTTTGACGGACGATTACGCGGCGCGTAAACTCGCAGTGCAACCCGGCTCTTGAGCCGCGAGTCTAACCGTGGTTGTTTCTGGGCTAAATTTCGAAAGAAAAGGTCTTTAATGGATTTTTTAATCGTTCCGATAGCTTTCATCTTTATCTTAGGATCCGCGGTTGTTCTTCACGAATTCGGCCATTTTATCGTCGCCAAACTGTTCAGGATCCGGGTAGAGACCTTCTCCGTAGGTTTTGGTCCGCGCTTGTTCGGGCGCAAATGGGGACACACTGATTACCGTGTGTCGGCGATTCCGCTGGGCGGTTATGTGAAACTCGGCGGCGACGAATCAAATGCGCCACTCGAAGGCGAAAGCGCGCCCGATATTCCCGCAGAAGAAATGTTCAATCTGCGGCCGCGTTGGCAACGCATAGCTGTTGCCCTCGCCGGCCCGATCATGAACATTCTGACCGCTCTCGCGATTCCTTTTGTGGGCGCGATGATGTACGGCGTTCCCGCCACTCCGGCGCCGGTTGTTTATGACATCCGACCCGGTGGCGCGGCCGATAAAGCCGGTCTCCAGATAGGCGATCGAATCGTTGGATTCAACGGTATCGAACACCCCACCTGGGACGTGATCAATGGCGACGCACTGCTTTCGCCGGGCCGACCGATTCCGATCGTCGTCAGTCGCAACGGTTCGGAGATTCCGTTGACAATCACGCCGACCGTTCGTTCGGAAAACGGCGAGCAGGCAGGTTTTCTCGACTTTCTTCCCGACTATGGCGGTTTACCGGTCGTAGTCGGCGCTGTGTTTGCCGGCACTCCGGCTGAAGAGACGGGTCTGAAGACAGGTGATCGTTTGATTAAGATTGGTGAGGAAGACGTCAAGAGCTCTGCTCAGGTCACCGAGTTCATTCGCCGACACGGGGCGCAGAAGATTTCGATCACGCTTCAGCGCAACGGCCAATTGACGCAAGTCACAACACCTGAACGCCGCATTGAAGAAGGCAAGTTGGGGTTTGGGCTCGGTGAAGTGTTTCCGCTACATGACGCTACTGTCGCATCAGCGTTGAAGTATGCTTTCGACACAAATATCCAGATTCTTCGCTTGACGGGTAAGGCTCTGGGACAGGTCTTCACCGGACAACGGTCGGTGCGAAACACGCTTTCCGGCCCGATCGGAATCTACCAGGCGGCAAAGACGTCGGTGGAACGACTCGGTTGGGACGGGGTGTTCGGAATGCTCGGTTTTCTGAGTCTGAACCTCGGTATCTTCAATCTCTTGCCGATTCCGGTACTTGACGGCGGCGCGATCTTCCTGCTGCTCATCGAAGGTCTGCTCGGCATGGTAGGTTTATCGATCTCGACGGCCATTCGGGATCGTATACAGCAGGTGGGCTTCGTGATGGTGCTGCTGTTGATGGTTTTCGTCATTGGCAACGACGTCGTGAAGCTGATCGGAGGCAACAAGGAGCCGGATCGACCTCCGGCGGCGGCATCAACGCCGGCGCCGGCCCCCGCTAAGTAGGCAATGCGCCAGTCTCGTCCAGTCAAGGTTAAGCACGTTCAAGTCGGCGGTGGTGCGCCCGTCTCGATCCAATCGATGACGAAGACGGACACCGCTGATGTTGGCGCCACTGTCGCGCAGATCGAGGAGATGATGCGTGCGGGTTGTGAGATCGTCCGTCTCGCCGTTCCAGACAACGATGCGGCCGAAGCGCTGAAAGAGATCCGCAAGCGCGTACCCGACGTTCCTCTCGTCGCCGATATTCACTTCCATTACAAACTGGCGTTGATAGCGTTGGAAGCCGGGATCGATAAGCTCCGGTTGAATCCAGGCAACATCGGCGCGCACGATCGGATTCGACAAGTAGTGCGCGCGGCGCAGTCGCAGAACGTGCCGATTCGTATCGGTGTGAATGGTGGTTCACTCGAGAAGGATCTGCTGAAGAAGTATGGGACTGCGACGCCGGAAGCGATGGTTGAATCGGCGCTGCGTCACGTTCGCATCCTCGAAGACCTCGATTTCACTGACATCATCATTTCGTTGAAAGCGTCCGACGTGCATCGAACAGTAGCCGCGTATCGTCTGCTGGCTGAAAAGGTCGACTATCCCTTTCATCTTGGGGTTACAGAAGCGGGGACTTCGTTCAGCGGTACTGTGAAGTCGTCGATCGGTTTGGGCATTTTGCTGCACGAGGGAATTGGCGACACGATTCGCGTCTCGCTGGCTGCTGAACCGCAGGAAGAGGTGCGCGTTGCGTGGGAGATTGTGAAGTCACTCGGGTTGCGAACGCGCGGAGTGACTGTCGTTGCGTGTCCCACTTGCGGGCGGCTCGACGTCGATAACTTCGTCGAGATCGTTACCGAGATCGAACGCCGGTTGGCCCACATTGAAGAGCCGTTGCATCTGTCGATCATGGGATGCGCCGTGAATGGTCCAGGCGAGGCGCACGATTCTCAACTTGGAATCACGTTCGGCCGTGGTGTCGGGATGATCTTCAAAGATGGTGTGCCGATGCGAAAAGTCGCCGGTGAGAATATCGTCGATGCTTTCGTTATGGAAACCGAAAAGCTGCTCGCCGAAGGCGCCTCAGCCAAGCCCGTCAACTCCGAACCCGAACTCGTCACTATCAACAGGTAAATCCGCGTTATCGCACTTTCGGACGTTTCTGCGCGGCGACATCCCCAGCCATAGTCAAAAACAGGGCGTCGGTCGTGACTTTCCGATTGATGTTGACGATTAACTGCTCGCGCATGTCTTCGATGTGCAGGATCCAATTTCCGGCGCGAGAGGGGTCGAGTTTGTCGCTGATCGGCTGAAGCTCCGAGAGCAGATCCTCATTGACCAGTTGCGACGGCCTTACGCCGAGCGACAACATCCACGCGTCGCGAATCAAAGTCTCCAAAACATCAAGCCGCTCCTCAAACTCGTCCTTGTACTGCGCCTCGTTGAGCTGTTCTGCGGAGCGCAGCAGTTCGGCGCGATTCTGGCTGATGACAAGCGCGTTAAGCACCTTGAGCATCGCTTTTCGTTGTGAAGTGAACGTTATGAGATCGCCCGACAGGGCGCGGCCCATACTCCCGCCCGCCGCGCGTGCGCGAATGCGTGCAGTCTTGCTGTCGACAAGTTTGTGCTTCGTCAGGTGCGTTTCGATCTCGTCGGGCGTCAACGGAGCAAAGCGGATCATCTGGCAACGCGAGAGTATCGTCGGCAGCAACATCGCGGGTCGCGCGGTGATCAGGATCAGGTGCGAAGTACGCGGCGGTTCTTCGAGCACTTTCAACAGCGCGTTTGCGGACGCGTCGTTCAATTTGTCAGCTTCATCGATCAGAAACACACGCGCTTTGCCTTCGAACGGACGAAAGTTCGCTTCCTTTTCGATCTGACGCATCTGCTCAACGCGCAGCACGCGCTTTGGCGCGACGACGAGTCCGACGTCAGGATGGTCCGTCCAGATGATCTGGTTCCATTCGTCTGCGTCGTCGCGTTCGGGATAATTGATCTTTTCGATACGCTTGCAGGACGAGCATTCGCCGCAGCCCTCGTTGTTTCTCGGCGTACGACAATTCAGGGCCCGCGCGACTTCCAGCGCGAACAGTCTTTTCCCGACGCCTTCTTCACCCGTAAACAATAAGGCGCCGGGAAGCCGGCCGGATTCCAGCATCCGCTTCAGTACTTCTTTGACTCGTGCGTTTCCAGCTAATTGATCAAACATAAGGCATTGCCGATTTCCGATAGCCAAATGGCGATTGAGTTAAACCCGGCGCCCGTTCCGACAAGCGCCAGCACAAACAGATCATCGAACCTCAAAAAGCGCCAATCGGCATTTGGCAATCTTCCATCGCTACATTCGGCTGCGTAAAAAGGAGACGACCACGTCTTTCACGCGTTCATGCGTCTGTTCGAGTGGACCACTCGCATCGACGATTTTCACTCGCTCGGGCTCGGCGCTCGCGATCACCAGGTACGCCTCGCGCACGCGCGTGTGAAATGCCGCGTCTTCGATGTCGAGCCGATCGCGGCCCGCTTTGTTGGCGGAGTTCTTGCCCGTCGAGCGTCGCGTGGTGCGATGGGTTGATTCTTCGATACTGACGTCGAAGAGCAGAGTCAGGTCTGGTTTCAGACCTTCGGTTGCGAGCTGAACGATCTCCGAAATCAACTCCGGCGGAAAACCGCGTCCGCCGCCCTGGTACGCGATCGTCGCGTCGGCATACCGGTCTGAGATTACCACCTGGCCCGCGGCCAGCGCCGGACGGATGACTCGTCGCACGTGCTGGGCGCGATCGGCGGCGAAGACCAGCAGTTCCGTGAGTGGATCGACCTCTTCGGTCGCGTCGAGCAGCGCCGCACGAAGTCGCAAGCCGACGGGCGTACCGCCGGGTTCGCGAGTCACGAGCGGGTTCCAGCCGTTAACCCGCAAAAAGTTGTTGAGTAACCGCAGTTGTGTAGATTTACCACTGCCGTCAATACCTTCGAAGGTAATGAAAGTTCCAGGCACCTAAACCCTCTATGTTTTTGGAAATACGTCGTGAAAATTGCCGGCGAGAGTTTAAACGAATGTCACGCCTCAGGCGAGTTGGCATCGCGGACGTCTCGTGGATGGGCTTCGGCGCCGGTCTGCGAATGCAAATCGCCGGTGGCCCGCCGCGACTGAGAGATCGTTGAGATGGCGTGTTTGAAGATCAGTTGCTCCTGCGACCCGGATTCCAGCAGCACCGAGAACTTGTCAAAACTACGGATTCTGCCGGTCAGCTTTGCTCCATTGAGCAGATAGACGACGACGGCAGTCTTCTCGCGACGGACGGTGTTAAGAAAGGCGTCCTGAATGTTCTGCGGTGCCTGTTTGCCATCAGACATGGTTTGAAACCCGGAATGAAAGCGCGCGGTTGCAATCAGATTACAACACCGATCATTGACTGACAAGACTTAGCTGAAGATGTGACGGAAAGATGATTATTTGGACCGCGGTCCAGAGCCAAGCGTCGCCAAAACGGATTGCAGGATGTCGATTTCCTCACCAAAACCGTCGAACCATTCCACCCCTGCTTCATGGCGAAACCATGTCAACTGCCGTTTCGCGTAGTGGCGCACGTCGAGCTTGGTCTGTTCGATGGCACTCGGAAGGTCGCGTTGGCCCTGTAGATACTCGACGACACGCCGGTAGCCATGAGCCCCCAGCGCATTCGAGCGAGGCGAGAAACCCCGATCCAGAAGTTGTTGCACTTCGGCCACAAGTCCGGCCTCGAAGTGTGCATCGGTGCGGTCGTTGATGCGGCTGTAGAGTTCGGAGCGCGGCGGATTCAGCGCCAGAATGCGCAACCGGCGTGAGCTTTCGTGTGGATCCGGACGTTCGTCCTTCTGGTCCATGATCGAGCGTCCGGTTTGCAGGTAGACCTCGATTGCCCGTTGTACCCGCGGCCAATCGCGCGGGTAGAAGTGGGCGGCCGCCTTCGGATCGAGGCGGTCCAAGAGGCGATGAAGATGTTCGGCGCCGTGACGGTCGCGGATCGAGTTGAGCCGGTGGCGCAGCGTTTCGTCCGTTTGCGGGCTGACGAAGAATGGCTGTCGCAACGCGCGCAAGTAGAAACCGGTGCCGCCGACCAGCAACGGAACGCGGCCACGATTCTCGATCTCTTCGATCTTGCGCGCGGCTTCCTGGGCCCACTCTACGGCGGTGTAGTTGACTGACGGCGAGACGAAGTCGATCAAGTGATGCGGAACGCCTTTGCGTTCCTCGAGCGGGACTTTCGCGGTGGCGATCTGGATCTCCTGGTAGACCTGAACTGAGTCGCAGTTGATGATTTCGCCGTCGAGTGCGAGTGCGATTTCGATCCCGAGCGTGCTTTTGCCGGACGCCGTTGGACCAACGATCGCGACGACGGCGCGTGCCCCCGCCGGGTTCTGAGTTTCGCCCGCGTTCACACGCGAGAGAATAGCACGCGCAAAAGTGCTACTACCCAGATGAGGAAGAGCAGCAGCAGCCCGCCGATGATCTGATTACGTGAGAACCGCAAGTTAATAATTCAGCGTCACTACTACGAATAATCTTTCATAAGCGCTGCGATCATAAAGATAAAAGCGTCAAAGATTCCGACAACCTTCAGACCCGTTGCCATCGGCCGCCTCTCGGTCAGAACGCCATATTTGTCGATGATCTGCGTGGCCTGTCTCGCATGCCGAAACGCAAGAAGCCCCATTATCAGACCACAAAAAATAACTCCGAGCACGGCAAAAATGAGCGCCTTGCGGAGGTGGTCGTTGACTTCCTTCTCCCTTTGCTCGAGGACCCCGGGCGGATACATCGGGTTTCCGCCTGAAAATTGTGGTGGCGGCGGAGGAATAAAGGGATCCTGGTTTTGCTCCTGCGACAAGCTTGAGTTCCTCGCTCGCTGGGGTTCAAAAAGAGAAACGAAGTTTTCGCTTAATACAAGCGCGTGAGTTCGATACCCGAGTAGTACGCCTTGAGAATTTGTTCTGCAGACCAGCCTTGTTTTGCGAGACCATACGCACCGACCTGACACATGCCGACGCCGTGGCCCCAACCGCGGCCGACGAAAGTGAATTCAGTGACGCGTCCTGAATCGTCGTACTCGCGATCGATCACGAAGAGTTGTTCGCGCAAGCCAAGCACGGAACGGATGCGACCGCCGCGCACGTGAGCAGTGCCGTTGGCGCCGACAATCTCCAGATCCGTGACGCGATGCGAGGAACCGCGCGACACGACGCGCAGATCAACGATCGGTCCAATGCCTCTCGCCGCCCGCGCGAGATGCGCCTGCACCTGACCGACGGTCATGCTCCTGGTCCAATTCGAAAACGGCGAGAAACGATCGGCGGCCGCGCCGTTTGGCGCGGGCTTCACTTCCAGGTAATCGATCTGACCGTTCAGCGCGAGGTGATACACAACAGGTTCGCCGCCGACCAGCGTTACGGATGAAACGGCGTAGGCACGCTCGCCGAGCTGGCGAAACAGAAACGCATCGGAGTTGACGCGCAACGGCTGGTCCTTGCCCTTTGCGGAGCGAAGAATCACCTGCCCATCCGAAGAAGGTCGCGCGTTCGCTTTTTGCAGTTGCAGCAGATTGCGTGCTTCGAGCAGACGAGCAATAGCGTGCAGCACGCGTGCGCGCGACAACGGTTCGCGCGGGCGCAACGTGGCGTCGGGATAGACCGAAAGATGACCTTCGCGTACGAGCATTGCAAGATCGGCGCGGTTCTCCGCCGGGACGGCTTGCGCGTCTGAAACGCCGAGCAGGTAGTCAGCGTCCGCGTTGTTCAAGAGCGTGCTTGTTCGGCTTTCACCGAGGACGGCCGTGGCAAGTGCGGTTGCAAATGCGGGCGGACGGTTTACATCTTCGCCGGTGATCGGCGCCGTTTGACGCGCCAGGCGCGCCGCGTGTGTCAACCAAATACGAACGTCCGCGGTCGAGGCTTCGCCGCCGAGCCAGGCGTCGCTCACGCGTGCCGGCAGTGAACCGAAATTCTGCGTTTGTAGCAGCGCGACGTCGCGGACAACCGTGACGTTGCTGTCGTCGCGCAACTCAGCCGGACCACGCGAGGTCTTCACGACGTACCGTTCGAACGCGGCGAGTCCTTCAGCAGCGCACTCGCGGCCGCGCAAGTACGGCACCGGCTGGTTGAAAATGTTTTCCGAATCTTCAGTGCGGCCGCCGCACGTCGACGTGTACAGCGCGTTGATTGGTTCGCCTGCGAAAGTCGCAACGAGGCCGCGCGTTTCATCAACGGCGCGGGTCGAGAGCGGATTTTCTGAAGACAGTCCGCGGTAGACCTGTGATCGCGTGGTGGGCAGGATGTCGAAACCCTGCGACATGAATTGTCCGCGATTCTTCAGTGCGTAAGTGCGGGCGGCAATCGCCTGCGCTTTCTGAGCTTCGAGCGCCGGATAACCGCCGGGCGAGAGTTCGTTTGCGACAACACCGCGCACGTAGTCCTCGAGTCCCAATTCATTGACGACGGTTAACGATCCGCGCAGGTTTGTAAAAACTTCGATGCGTCCGCGATAAGGTTTGTCGTTGAAACGAACTGGGGCCTTTGCTTCGTCGTCTGAAGCAAACGCCACCGGAGCGCCGGAACTGAACATTGGACCATTCGCAGACGTGGCAACCACTTCACGCGACGGTGCTCGCGCTGATGAGGTGAGCTTGACGTTGCTCGCGCTGGATGATGGCGCCGCTCCTGCATTTCGCGCTGTCTTGTCGGCATCAGAAACAGAGGTTGGCGGGCCTTCGATCGTCGCATCGAAACCGGCTGCCTGGAGTCGCGCGACCATCTCTTCCGCCTCTTCGCGCGGACGTTTGTCTTCGAGCACGAGCGCCCACGTTTTCGTTTGCGTGTCGAAGGTTGTGTCCGTGTCTTCGCCGGTGAGCTTGCGGATCTCCTTGTCGTTCTCCTCGGCTTCTTCGCGTGAAGCCGCGACCGCGACAATCACACGATACAGCGCGTCGTCAGTGTTTGCGGGTAACGGCGACAGCAGTCGGGCAGCGACGCGCACGCGCGACGTGTCGAGGGCGACCAGTTTCGAACCACCGCCGCTCGCGTTCATCAGATGACCGGTCGTGGAGATCAAAGCGGACCGAGCGCTGGTCGTCAGCGCGACGCGAATCGTCGGTTCCGGACCAGTGACAACAGCCAGATTTGGCGTGGGTACGACGGGAGTAGAGGCCGTGGGCGCCGGCCACGCAGGCTGTGTTCGCCGTGGCCGTGTCTCTTGCTGACCGGCCGTAATCGTCAGGAACAGCGACTGCGCGAGCAGTAAACCGATTGCTCTCCGCACGAGGGAACTACGCATTGCCGGAGCATAGTACTACGAAGCCGGCGCGGATGACACGGATTTCCAAAATAGACAATCTGTGGTATAGACGAGCAACCCCCGTAGCTAACTGTTAACGCGGCAGCGGATTTGGGCTGTCATACCAATGAGGAGGTCCCGAGTGTCCTCATGAGGAAGACTACATCCCAAAACGTGGCGTTCGTTACTACAGCTTGTTTGTGTGTGGCGTTTGTGGCGGCGAGTTGCTTGCCCAAACCACCGGCTGAAGGCGGCGACATCACGATCACGCTTTACGGCTTCTCGATCATGAAAGAGTCGCTGGAGAAGGCGATCTTTCCCGGCTTCACGGCGCGGTGGAAGCAGCTTCACGGCCAGGAGGTACGCTTTCAATCTTCATTCGCGGGATCGGAAACAGTCACCAACCAGATTTTGCAGGGCGCGCCTGCCGAGGTGGCGGTGCTTTCGATCGAACGTGATGCGCAGCGTCTGAAGAGCGGCGGTTTCGCCACCAGCGACTGGCAATCGTTCCCGAGCCGCGGCTTCGTCAACAAAACGCCCTTCATAATCATCGTGCGAAAGGGGAATCCGAAAGGGATTCGCGACTTTCCCGATCTCGGTAAGCCGGGCATCAAATTGATCCATCCGGATCCGGTGAGTTCAGGCGGTGCGCAGTGGTCGGTTCTGGCGATCTACGGATCGGAGTTGAAAAAGAGTGAGGTCGATTCTACCGAGCAGGACAAGGCGCGCGCGCTGCAAACGTTGCGATCCATCTGGCGCAATGTGATCTCCACGCCGGGATCCGCACGCGAAGCGCGGACGACGTTCGAACTCGGCAACGGCGACGCGCTGATAACTTACGAACTCGAAGCGCTGTTGATGAAGGACGCGAACGCGCCGATCGATATCGTCATTCCGCGTTCGACGATCTTCAGCGAGCATCCGGCGGTGGTGATTGACAAAAACGTTGCGAGTGACAA
>JAICGQ010000102.1 GCA_025923035.1 Pyrinomonadaceae bacterium
ACTTGAAGTAATCGAGCGCCTGCTGGAAATTCGTGTTGAAGCGGGTTACACGCCTGCCGTATATCTTCTTTCCCCCGATGATTTGGCAGACTATCTCGATGCATATGGCTTCGACGTCTATGCTTTATCGGAGGCTGAAGCTGAGTTTCACTTTGGCGACTATCGTGCTCCGTTAGCACCGGGCGGCGATCATGCCCACTGCTCGCTAACTGCACATTAGCATAAGATCCGTGCTCCCCCACACGGATTACTTCAATGCCTTAATAACAAAAAACGTCACGTCGTCGTTCGCACCCGCACTCGCAGTCCACTCCAACACAGACATTTGAATAGTCGCGATCATTTCGCGTGCTGGTTTGTCTAACGACGCCCTCACCGCCTCGACCAATCGATCGCGGCCAAACTCTTCGCCTGCCGGACTTTCCGCTTCGGTCGCGCCATCGGTGTAGAGGACAAACACATCACCGGGTTCGAACACAACGTGATACTCGTGATAACGCGTCTGCTGAAACATTCCCAACGGCTGCTCGCCAGAATCGATGAAACTCGTGTCGCCGTTTGCTTTCACCAGCAGCGGCCAATTGTGTCCGGCGTTGGAGAACGACAAAGTCCGGTTAGATGCGTCCAGAATTCCGTAGAACGCGGTTACAAACTGGTTTCGCTCGATTGACTCCCAAAGCAGGTAGTTGACCTTCGCCATTGAGATGTGAGTTGCGTAGCCGATGTGACTCGCAGCCCGCAAACTCGCGCGCAGGAAGGCCATCAAGATCGCGGCCGGCACGCCTTTGCCAGATACGTCGGCGATGACGATGCCGATCTGATCTTCGTAAATACGTACCCAGTCGTAGTAGTCGCCGGAAACTTCCTCGGTCGGGAAGTTGTAGGCGCTGATGTCGAATCGTGCGAGTGCGGGATCGTTTGGCGGCAACAGTTCCAACTGCACCTGACGCGCGACTTCGAGTTGTGCTTCCAGTCGCTTCTTCTCGATCAACTGCTCGTGCAACTCGACCTTTTCGATGATGATTGCCACCTGCGAAGCCAGCAGCATCAGCACTTCGAGATCGTCGTCTGAATAGGCGTTGAGTTCGTCGCTTTCGAGATCGAAGCAGCCGATGACTTCGTCGTTCGAGATGATTGGCGCAACCATCTCGGAACGCGTGCGGTCACGCGCATTCACGTAAACCGGATTGCTCCGCACGTCGTTGGAGATGATCGGCTTTCCGCTCACGGCAACGGTGCCAAGAAGGCCCTCGCCCAGCTTCAGGTGCAGATCGTAAAGCTCGTCGACGTCGTAACCGCGGACTGCTTCAGATTTGAACCGGCACAGTTCTTCACCTTCCGCGACCTCTTCCTGATCGACGCATTCAATCAGGAAGATTCCGGCGGCGTCGTAGGGAATCACTGAATCGAGCGTGTCCATCACCAGGTTCAGCACTTCCTGGCGGTCGAGTGAACGACTGATTTTCTTGGTGACGTCGAGCAGCATGCGCAGCTTGTCTATCGTGGTCAGGCCGTGCGCGGCTGCATCTTTGAGTTGTTCGGTCATTGGTGGCTTATTTTATCTGAAATCTTTGTACTCGCGCCAAAGATGCGTCACTTTCATTCGATACTCGACTAACTCACGGCTCACGCGAAAATGCGCGGCTATGTCGCGCCCCGTTTTCCCTTGCAACAGAAATCGCTTCAGGGAGGCGTAGGGGACCAACGCGGCGGCGCCGACACCGTACGCCTCTTCTTCATCGGCTTTGCGGTAGTCGCGGTTCATCACTTTGCCGCGTTCGTCTTTGGTGACGACTGAGAGGCGGTTTGGTTGATGGGCCAGGAAGACGTGACAGATCTCTTCCATCAAGGTTGCTTTTGTTCGCGCTGGACCATGATTCGGGTTGAGAATCACGAGTTTCATTCCGTTTGGCAGAGTGCAGGCGCCGCCGGACCATGCTTCGCTTGCTGGTCCAAGCAGATGTTCGCGCGCGGTTTCGCTCAGACCCTGGACTTTATCGAAGTCGAGCACGATCAGGTTTGCAAAGCCTGCGAGGTCAAAAGGGTTGAGAGGCAAGTCGGGCCGGACGCGGGCGAAGTCGCGCAGGGCCATGGCTTTCAGTTCGAAGTTTCGCCACTTTTCACCTGGAGGTAGATCGCCAAGCTGCACTCGTTGAGTATAGACGTGTTTGCCGCTTGCGGGAGGTCAGTGAATTAGAAAAATGTTTACGGTTCCTGCTAACGCCGCTTCTTCGGGGTCTTGTCGCCGCTTTTGCTGAACTGTGTGTAGGCGACGCGGAAAAGCTCCGAAAGGGCGGCTGCGGTTTCCGGCGTGAGATTGCGATCGGCGCGCAGGTGCGCTTCGACGATCTCGGGCGTTGGTTCCTGCGGGTAGTAGATCACCGGCGGCGCTGTGTCTGACTGGCCCTGACGTCCGCTGAGAATCCGTTCCATTGGAACATCGAGCCATGAAGTGAGCCGAGCGATGTTGTCGGCATCCGGTTTGCCGGTTCCGTTTTCGATCCGGGAGAGCGTGGAGGCAGAGACGGAGGTGCGGGTGGCGACGTCGCGCAGGCTGAGTCCGAGTTCCTCGCGACGGCGACGAATAGCGCGTCCGAGCTCTTCAGTGTTGACGAGCGGTTTGGCGGTGCGATTATTGCGTTTCATGCCCACAGAACGTATCACAGGGCGGGTTTTAGACGCAAGACTCTGTTTTACGCTTGAAACATCAGCATCAATCTGTGTTCGTGAATAAGAAACACAGATTTGTTGTCGTGGTTAGGGTCTGATGCTCGCGTCGGTTATGCCGAGTGCGAGGTTGCGCGCTTTTGGCAGCACGTCGACGGCTTTCGCGACCTGCGGATCGTCCGTGGTGATGAAGACGCGATCGCCAATGACACGTCCGTGTGCGGCGGTGACGATGTTGAACCGCAGTTCCATCTCCACGAAACTACGATAACGATCGACCATCGCCGGCGTGATCTTGTACGACGGATCCTTCTCAACGAAGTCGCGAAACGCGCGGAACATCGCATCAGTCACGCGGTACTCATCGGTCTTCAGATCGTGATCGAACACGATAGCGCGACCGATCTTGCTCGATTCCAAACCCGCTACTCGCCCGTTCACCAATTCGCGAATGAACGTAAAGATCGGACTCAGCATCCGTCGCTGCGTCAGGTTCACAGTGCGTGGGCCAACATTCTCGTCAGGCATGATGCCGCCGCCGCCGTAAACCGCACGCCCGGTGTCGGTCTTCTTTTCTGGACCAGACGGCTTCGCCGGCTCTTTGTTCGGATCGCGCGCGATACCAGCGCCGTGCGTGTAGTAGTCGTAGAAACCGCCGTTGGAGTAGTCGCGCTGGATCAGACGGCCTGAAGGCGTGAAGTATTTTGCGGAAGTGAGCGTCAGGCCCGCACCGTATTCGAGCGGGATGATGCTTTGGACCAGGCCTTTCCCGAAACTCGTTTGTCCAACAATCAACGCGCGATCGTGGTCCTGCATCGCGCCCGCGACGATCTCCGATGCGGACGCCGTCTGCTCGTTGATCAAGATGACGAGCGGCGTCATAACCGGCGCGTTGTTTTTCGATTCGAACGTGTTGTCGCGGTAGCCGTTGCGGCCTTTCTGCGTCAGGATGCGTTGTCCACTCGGCAGAAACACCTCCGCCACGTGAATCGCCTGGTCAAGGAATCCACCGGGGTTGTTCCGCAGATCGAGCACCAGCGACTTCATTCCCTTCGCGTTCAGGCGATCGAGCGCATCGACTAGCTCGTCCGTCGTCGTGTAATTGAATCCGCGCGTCATATCGATGTAACCGACGCCCGGGCGCAGCAGGTAAGCATCGGGAATCGACGGCTGCGGGACTGAGTCGCGAACGATGTCGACTTTCTCGATTCGCTTGTCGGCCGCGCGTTCCAGCGTCAACCTGACAGTCGATCCGCGTGGACCACGAATCTTGTCGCGCACTTCGAGCGACGTCTTACCCGTCATCGCGACGCCGTCAACTTCAACGATGCGATCGCCATAACGCAAACCGGCCCTGCCCGCGGGCGAGCCGTCGAATGTCGCCGTAATATACGTGTCGGCTTGTTCTTTGTAGATGTAGTTCTGAATCGACGCGCCGATGCCGAAGTACTCCGAACGCTGGTCGGTCTTAAGCTCTTCAAACTCTTCGCGGTCGTAGTAATTGGAATGCGGATCGAGCGACCGCAGCATGCCGATGATCGACGACTTGTAAACGTCGTTGAAGTTGAGCTTCTTACCGTCGACGTATTGCTCCTGAATCATCTTCAGGGCTTCGTCGAAGTCCCGCTGAATGGAGGTGATCCTGGGATCCGTGGCTCTTGGCCTGCGGCCGGTCCGGGTGTCAAGCACACCGGATCTTTGGGCGAAGACCAAAGAGGGCGCAAAGAGAGATAAAACCAACAGGAAAACTGCGACTGGAGCCGGAATTCTTTTCATGAGATCTCGAGTTCACCTTCCGAAAACTTCGTTTTGCAATATAACGGATGGCGCATGGAGCGGCAAGGTTGTGACTTGCTTGACGGGTGTTTCCCGCGCTCCGTAGAATGAACTTCCACATGAGCACAATCGTAAGAACGGACGGTAAGAATTCGGAGTCACCAAAGGAGTCTTTACGAAATGAGTAGTCCGTATCATAAGGAAGAGCAGCCTATTCCCGAACGAGTAGACGATCTAATGCTGCGCGACGATGATCCAGAATCAAGTAACGACGACAGTAATCGAACCGCATCGTCAGTTCGCGATATTGCTTCGCGTATTCCCGAATCGTTGAGCGCCATCGGGCGCGACATTAGTAGGACCATCGAGAAGGCCATCTCGGCGAAAGATGATTACGTCGTCGCCGTGAAGGTCTCTCCGGAGTCGCAGGACAAACTGGAAGCCCTGGTCCAAGCCGGAGTCTTTCGCAATCGCGCGGAGGCGGCGGGCTTTCTGATTGAAGAAGGCATCAAGACGCAATCAGCATTGTTCGAGCGCGTCAGACAAAAACTTTCGGAGATCGAGCGTCTTCGCGCTGAACTGCGCGGATTGATCGCCGACAGAACGGTTTAAGCCCAACAAACGGCGTGCGAGCTATCGCCGGCTTGCACGCCAAAGAATTCAACTTCCCCCCAAAGCAGTGCTTTACCATTCCTCTCGACTGGTAAAGCACGCCTTTGTTTTCGGCAGAGAAAGCACCTCGTGGCAGAAACATTTCGACTACCACCTACTGCGATCGAAGAGTTCACGCTGGGGAACGGTCTGCGCGTCGTATTCAGTCCCGACCACGCGATGCCGGTCGTTTCAATCGCCGTCTATTACGACGTTGGCTCACGCAACGAACGAGTTGGGCGCACCGGTTTTGCTCACCTGTTCGAACACATGATGTTCCAGGGATCCGAGAACGTTCCCAAGGCCGCGCATTTCCAGTACATCTTCAATGCCGGCGGCACGATGAATGGGACCACATCGACCGAACGCACCAACTACTTCGAAACTCTTCCGTCCAATTACCTGCCGCTCGCGCTCTGGCTCGAAAGCGATCGCATGCGTTCGTTAAAAGTCACGCAGGAGAACCTCGACAACCAGCGCAGCGCAGTCCAGGAAGAAAAACGATTACGCTACGACAATCAACCCTACGTCACCGCGTTTCTGCGAATGAACGAGTTGATCTTCGTCAACCCCGCAAACGCGCATTCAACGATCGGATCGATGGAAGATCTCGACGCCGCCACGATCGACGACGTACGCGAGTTCTTCCGCATCTACTACGCACCGAACAACGCCGTGATCACCATCGTCGGGGACTTTGACGTCGCCGAAGCACGCGCGCTGATCGAGAAATACTTCGCCGGCATTCCGGCGCAACCAGTGCCGCCGGGCGTTGATGTTTCCGAACCCGAAACAGTGGCGATTCCTGCCGAGAGGTTTCCGGACCCGCTGGCTCCGGCGCCCGCGTTTGTGCTCGGCTGGAAAATTCCGGCACGTCGCACGCGAGAGTTCTACGCACTTTCGCTAGCCGGCTCGCTGTTGTTTGAGGGCGACAGCTCGCGGCTTTATCAGAAACTCGTCAAGGGCGATGAGTCGGTCATTTCGATCGAGGGTGGCCTCGACGAACGCCGTGGTCCATCGGCGTTGTACATCTTTGCGCTGCCCAAACCGGGCGAGGACCCGGATGCAATCCGCAGTCAGATCTTCGACGAGATCAAACGCATCGCCACCGATGGTCCAACAGACGACGAAATGGAGAAACTGCGCAACTCGCTTTGCAACGACGCAGTGCGCGGGCGCCAGTCGACAATGTATCGCGCCCAGCGTCTCGCCGAGTTCGCGCTTTACGATTCCAATCCGCGCTTGATCGATGCCGAGTTGGACCACTACCTCAGCATCACGGCGGCGGACATCAAAAACGCCGTTGCCCGTTACCTCGACGTCGACAATCGTGTAGTACTCGATATCATTCCCGCGGCCGCG
Source organism: Pyrinomonadaceae bacterium (assembly GCA_025923035.1). GTDB lineage: Bacteria > Acidobacteriota > Blastocatellia > Pyrinomonadales > Pyrinomonadaceae > PSRF01. The sequence continues at coordinate 6,457 of JAICGQ010000102.1, forward strand.
GAAGAAGCTGACGCCGTTGCCGCTTCGCCACATCCTCCCGGAGACCCACACCAACCTGCGGCGCCCGCACCGCAGATTCCTGACGCTCCTCCTCCCGAACCAGATTCGCCCGTGAGAGCAGAGGTTCCACAAATAAAACCGGGAGTGCCCGTTGAGAAACCAAGCGACCCGGCTGACGTTCCGCCGCAAGCAAAACAGGGATCCGGACCGTTACATCCGTAGGTAGACATGATTCAGCCAGAAACTTTTCGTAGCCAGGCGCCGCCGCCGCTACCACCGCACCCGATTACTATTCCGACGCCGCGCGAGATAGTGCTGCCGAATGGCCTGACTGTTGTCGTAGTTGAAGACAACCGGTTGCCGCTCGTGAGTTATCGTTTGGCCTTCCGCATGGGCGGCGCCTTTGATCCTCCCGGACTGCCCGGTCTGACGGATCTGCTGGCCGGGCTGTTGCCGGAAGGCACGCAATCAAAAACGAGTCGCGAGATTGCCGAAGAGGTTGCGCGCATGGGCGCGAGCCTGTCAGCGGGCGCAAATTCCGATTACACGATCGTTGCTGCGTCTGCGTTGTCGCAGTTCAACGAACGCATACTCGACTTGATGGCCGACGTGGTATTGAACCCGTCGTTTCCTGAGAACGAAGTTGAACTCGCGAAACAGAACACGAAAGAGAGTCTGCGACAACAGCGCGCACAACCGTCGTTTCTTGCGAGTGAGATGGTTTCGCGAGTGATGTTTGGCGACCATCCGTATTCGGTTGTGGCGCCGACGCCGGAGTCGATTGATCGTTCTTCGCGCGACGAGTTCGTCAGGTTTCACAAGAGCAGGTTTGTGCCGAACAACGCGGTCTTCATCGTCGTTGGTGATGTTCGCCATGACGATGTCGTACGGCGCCTCGAATCGCTGTTCTCGACGTGGGAACGCGGACAAGATCTCGTCACGGATTTTCCGGCGCCGCCCGTCAGGACCAGGCGGACCGCATACCTCGTCGATCGTCATGGTTCCGCGCAATCAAACATCATCATCGCCAACAGCGGCATCACGCGAACGGATCCCGATTACTTCCCACTGCTGTTGATGCACACGGTGCTTGGCGCGAATGCGTCGTCGCGCTTGTTTATGAACCTGCGCGAGGAGAAGGGTTACACCTACGGCGCGTATACGAACCTCGACGCACGTCGTTCGGCAGGAACATTTCGCGCGACGGCGGAAGTGCGAACGCCGGTTACGGGTGATTCGCTGAAGGAGTTTTTCTACGAGTTGAATCGCATTCGGGACGAGCGTGTATCGCAGAAAGAGATCACAGATGCGAAATCGTATCTGACCGGTGTGTTTCCGATTCGTCTGGAGACCCAGGAAGGGCTCACCGATCAGCTCGTTCAAATCAAGATGCTGCGGTTGCCGGATGACTATTTGCAATTTTATCGCGACCGCGTGCAGGCGGTTACGCTCGATGAAATTCAGCGAGTAGCGCAGAAGTACGTCAAGCCTGATGAGGCCGCGGTGATTGTGGTCGGTGATGGCGCAGCGGTGCTGGACCAGATTCGGCCACACTGCGAAGACATCGAGATCTACAACACGTCAGGTAAGCGAAAACCGATCGATGCGTCGGTGCCGACTGATCCGGTTGGTTCGTGGGCGATCCAGGTGGAGACGCCCCTGGGACAAAACATTCCGGCGACGCTGACGATCTCGCGCGAAGGCGAAAACTTCAATGGCCGGTTTAGTTCGGAACTCGGCGAAGCTGATCTGGGAACTATCGAGATACACGAGAATTCGTTTCGGGCGTCCGCTTCCGTGGAGATGGATGGGCATTCTGTGCCGGTGCATATCAAGGGAGTTTTCGAGGGTGACCACGCTGAAGGGTCGCTCACGCTGCAAGACTCGCCTGCAGTTCCCTTCACCGGAAGCAAGGAATAAAACAAAACGCCCGGTATGGCCGACATACCGGGCGCAAATCACAGGAGGAACCGAGTGTTATGGTCGTCACTATAGCTTTGCGACGATCCGATTAACCTCACTGGCTGAGATGTGTGTTCGGGAACGGGGGTTGCTCATTCGTACAATCCGCGGATTTAGTCACAATCGCAACGGAGCACGATGCCCTCGCCACCAACAGCCCATCCGATCTTCTTGTTGAAATTGAGCGAATAAAGGTTTTGCCTGGTTGTTGATTCTTGTTGCACCCAGGTTTTTCCTTCATCACTGCTGCGCAGGATCGTTCCGCCGCGTCCAATCGCCCACCCGTCATCGTCGTTCATGAAATGGACGCTCAGCAGCGTGACCGTTGTCTTCGTAGGTATCGGTATCCAGGTCTCACCACCGTTCGTCGTCCGCAGTAACGTGCCGCGCTCGCCAACCGCCCAGCCGTTTTTGTCACCGCGAAAATCGATGTGGTAGATCGTCGCGTTTGTATTCGTATTCTGCTTCGTCCAACTCTCGCCGCTATCGCGCGTGAACAAGATCGTTCCGTCAGCCCCAACTATCCAACCTCGCTTATCGCTGACGAAATCGATGTGAATGAGCTCGAGGCGACTCGGCGCGCGTTGTCTGCGCCAGCTCTGCCCGGCATCGTCGGTATAAACCAGAATACTGTCGACAACGCGCTCGCGTTTGCTGACCGATCCGACAACCCAACCCTTGTTCTTGCTGGAGAAACGGACGCTGTAAAGCTCGACCTCGGCGCCTTCAAATTCTTCCGGCAGGAAAGTTCGCGATTTGGTCCACGAAGAGCCATTGTCGCGCGTGACGAAGATCGAGTTTCCCGCCAACAGGAAACCAATCTCCTTATCGCGAAAATAGATGTCGTTGATGGCAGCCTTGGTGCCGACAGTTTGCCGCACCCACGTCTGTCCGCCGTCGTCGGTGCGACTTAGAAATCCATCGTCGCCACCGACCCAGCCGCGCCTGGTGTCGGAAAAGTAGACCGTGTTGAGATCGGTGCCCCCGGTGTTCACTCGGTAGGGCACCCAACCTTGTGCGTTCGCGGCGCTGATGACAATCAGGAGGAGCAATCCGGCGGCCGCAAGCCGGATCATTGAAATTCGGGCGTTCATTTGTTGATTTTTTTACCCTAATTCCAATGCTCATTCAAGGTTAGGGAGCGGCCGCGTTCACCCGGTACACTCGTCCCTCGAAAACAACCACCACGCGTTCGGCCAACGCGAAGTAACTCCCCAACTTCGGAAACTGTTTAATCAACGCGAAGTATTCGTCGCTGCCAAACCTCAACACCATCTCCGGCAAACGAGAATCAGCCTTGAATTCCGAGTCGGTCCATACGCCGTCGATCAAGTAGAACGTCTTGCCGGCTGCACGACGGACAGCATCCGTGCGGGTATCGTCTTTCAGTTTGGCCAGTTCTTGCTGATCGCGCGATTGCCTGCTGAGCTGAATTGCTTCAGCGCCGCTCTGCACCGTCACGGCTTCCGCCAGCTTCACGGGCGGCGCTGCATTAGCTACACCCCTGCGCGAATCGAAACCGCCTCCAACTCCTCCCGCTCCCGCACGCGGAACAGCAATGATACCGGTACTGCTCACCGCGTCGTTTTCCAACGCCAGATACGACGTGTATGGCGTCACAATCCCGTACCTGGTTCCGAGATCGACGATCTCGTCACGCAGTTCTTTCTGCTCGCCGTTCGAACGTATCTGCTCCATCAACCAACCGACACGTCGCGTGGCCCACAACCGCGGCAGATACTCGTTCGCATCAGTGCGTAGCGGAAAACTCAGCTTGTCGTACGTATAACTTCGGCTCTGACCGTTCGACTTGCCGGTCAATCGCAAACTTACGGAATCAAGACTCGACGCGTTGTTGTAACGACCAATCAGCGTCACCTGCGAACCGCGAAACACATCCGGAATACCGCGCGGGTACATCAGATCCGTTTTCGCGCCACCCATATCGATTTGCAGATCCGTCAGGACCGGATAGTTCACCTTCGTGAAGAAGTTTGAGACTTTAACTTCCAGATCCTCCTTCGGCTCGACGTAATCGGCAACGCCGCCATTCTGCGCCGCGAGCTTGTCAAGCAACGTCGTGTTGACGTCGTAACCGACACCAAACGTAAACATTCGCACACCGGCCTTCGCGGACTTGCGCACGTTATCGATGATGTTGTCGACCCTGGTCTCGTCGACAGTCGGCAAACCATCAGTCATGAATACGAGGATCTTCGGACGATCTCGATCGGCATCATTGAATTGACGCAGCGACGCGAGCAGCGATTGATTGATGTTGGTGCCGCCCACCGGCTTCAACGATTTCACAAACGCCGCGCCGCGCTGCCGGCCCTTCTCATCAGCGGGGATAAGCCCGCTTTCCATCAGGTGTTCTTCGCCGGCAAACGAGATTACGTTAAAACGATCCTGTGGCCGCAGGATGCTGACGCCGTAGAGCAACGCAGACCGCGCCTTCTCCATTTTTCCGTCCTGGCCCATCGAACCGGAAGTATCGACCACAAATACAACGTCCTTCGCCGAGTACTCCTGATCCGTCCACTCGTCTTTCGGCGAGATCATCAGCAGGAAATAACCGTCTTTGCCGGGTTCGCGGTGAGTCAGCAACGTCAAACCGAAATCTTCTTTGGAAATGGTGTAGAAGAGTTGAAAGTCCTGAGGCTCTTTGCTGCTTTCACTCTCGAACGACACCATTGAACGGCGATCGCTGCTACGTTTGACGTCGATGACGTGCGTTGGTGAATAGACGTTGCGCAACGGTTCGCGACTCTCAACTTCAACTCGTCCCGCAACCGTTCCGATCTGCGTCGACTGCCGGCCGAGTCCGAGCGGATAACGATACGAAACCGTGCCGCCTTCCGCGCGCACGACCTGCGTGTACGTTATCTCGAGCTTCTTGTCTGAACGTGGAGGGATCGGAAAAATGCTCGCCTGAAACAAGTCCTTACCAGCGTACTCGAGCAACCCCGGATCACGTTGTCGCCGCACAATTTCGTCGTATATCCGTCGCGCTTCTTCACGAGTCCTGACCTCGCCAACCAGCCGCCGGTCGCCATCCCAAATCGCAAACTCGGCAATCGACGCAGTTTCCGGAATCGGAAAGAAGTACGTGCCTTCGAGGACGAAATTCGTGTCGTTGCGAAAGACCTGTTCGACGTGGGTGGTAGCCACTTGCGAGCTGATACGCGTGTCGATCTTGATCGACTTCACCGGGAGCGAGCGCGGGAGCGTGACAGGTATCTCGCGTATCGGCGGCGACGGGCAGCGGCGGCACGGGCCGGGAACGATAACGCCCTGGGCTTTGGCCATGGCCGCACCGGCCGTACAAATGAGAAAAAGTAGAAGAATTCGGGTCAGGTTCGGTCGCAGTGGCATAGGAATCTCCAAACAAAAGTCCGTCTGTCGATGGTAGAACGACCCGGTTTGCGGTTCCTTGCACGGCTTAGTGCAATTCCCGCAAGCGTTTATTAAAAATCGTGACGGCGGTGGCGAAGATGGTGACGATCAGCCCTCCGGCCGCGAGCGTCTTTTGCGGTCCGTAATTGTTGGACAGCGCGCCGGCGATGATATTTCCGACCGGCATTGTACCCATGAACGAAAGGATGAACATGCTCATCACGCGGCCACGCATCTCATCCGTGACCAGCTTCTGCAACAGCGTGTTGGTGGTCGCCACTGAAACCACGAGCGCAAAGCCCAGACCGAAAAGGAAAATCAACGAGAGCGTCAGAATCCTCGTCAGAGCAAAGTTCGTGATGCAGATACCGAAAAGAATCGCCCCTCCGAGTACCAGCCAACCTTTTCGCCTGAAGTCGCCGAGATACGCAACCAGTAACGCGCCCGCGAAAGCACCGGCGCCGGCGGTGCCCATCATCAGCGCCAGGCCTGTTTCGCCGAGCTTGAAGATGTCGCGCGCGTAAATTGGCACCATCGTGAAGTACGGCGCCCCGAACAGACTGTTGACTGAAGAAAGCAACAGCAACGACGAGACTCGCGGGCGATTGCGCACGTACCTGAAGCCCTCGATCAGGTCGCGCCACAGCGCGCGACGATCGCGGACGGAGTGCGCCGCGGCGTGTGGATGAACCTGTGGACGCACCCTCGTCAGCGATGCGATCACAAAAACGAACGAAACGGCGTTTGCAAAGAAACAACCAGCCAGGCCAAAAACGCGAAACGCAACTCCGGCGAGCGCTGGTCCAACAACGCGCGAGAGTTGAAACTGCGTCGAGTTCATCGCGATGGCGTTCGCGAGATCTTCACGACCGACAAGATCGTAAGTCATCGCCAGAAACGACGGGCTCGCCAGCGCCATGCAGCAGCCCGTAACGAAAGAGAAGCCCAGCACCATCCACCTGTTGACGACGTCCGTCGCCACGAGTATTGCGAGACCGAACGCAGCGATGCCGGCGGCAACCTGCGTGAAAAGCAATAAGCGGCGTCGATCTATCAGGTCTGCGAATACGCCGCCGAGTAGTGTGAAAACCAGGCCCGGTGCTGTTGCGACGAACGCGTCGAGACCGAGCCAGAAGGGCGAGTTGGTCAGCGTCAGGACCAGCCACCCCTGCGCAACGGCCTGCATCCACGTGCCGACATTCGAAAGGAACGCTCCGATCCAGAAAAGACGGTAATTGGGATTTGAAAGCGCACGGAACATTCCGCCGCGCCGTACGGTTCGGGGAGTTATCTCAGTAACGATCTCACGCTCCATTTCAGGATTTGCGCCGCCATGCAGACAACGAACCACCACTCGAACCGCGACGCACCGCGACGATCTCGGCGACGATCGCGAGCGCTACTTCTTCGGGACTGATCGCGCCGATATCCAACCCGATCGGCGCATGGATCTTCTGCAACTGTTCATCAGTCGCGCCTGATTGGCGCAATCGATCGATCACGATCGACGTACGACGCTTGCTGCCGATCAAGCCGACGTAATCGGGGTTCGTACGCACTACGGCCTGCATACAACGCTCGTCTTCATTGTGTCCGCGCGTCACCACGGCCACTGAAACTCCACGGCCGTTTCCGATCGCCTCGCGGACCGCCTCCTGCCAATCATCCGCAACTACAGTTTGGATCTGCGGTTCCGGAAACCGGCCGCCTTCGAGAAACTCGGCGCGGTCGTCGATCAGCGTCGTCTGATAACCGAGAAAACTTCCGAGTTTCGCCAGCGCTGCGCCAACGTGCCCCGCGCCACAAACGACCAATCGCGGCGCCGGCTGCAATCGTTCGAACAACAACAGTCGCTCGTTGGCGAGTGCAAACCCCGGCGCAAAGTCGCTGACGCTGAACATGCGCGTCTCGTGATGCGACTTGAGAAACTCTGCTGCCGGTGTCTTTACCAGCGCGTCAAGTTCCGAGTTACCGAGACTACCGGCGATGATCTCGTGTTCGTCGAGCAGCAGTTTTGATCCGGTACCTGGACCACGCACCGCGGTAACGACGACGCC
>JAICGQ010000103.1 GCA_025923035.1 Pyrinomonadaceae bacterium
ATCTGCTCACTATCAAGGGAGAAGAAGCATCAGGTCGCGACTCGTTGCTTGCGCGCGGTCTACTTGTATTGATGCTCGGAGGAACCGTGGTTTACCTGGTTGCCGCGACGAATTTTTCCGGATGGATACTCGTAGGACTGTGGCCGGTACTGTTACTCGTTCAGGCGATCGTGGTCGCGAAGACAACGAATAGAACGGCGCTCGAAACGGTTGTGAAGCTCGGCGCGGGATTTGTGGCTGCCGCGCTTCCAATTTTGTTCTACCACGTTTTCAACGGTTCTCTGACCACATTTTTCGACGACACCGTCCTTCGTGCGTTCGACATTCAACAACTCGCGTACTTGAAACTGGCGAATTACGTCGTTCAGCAGGGATATGCCGCCAGAATGCTGTTCCAATTCAAAAGCTTTCAGGAGGTGGTGAACGGATTTTTGTGGCTCGCACTGCCGCTCTCCAGCGTGTTCGCTGGCGCATTTGCCTTGAAACGGTTCGCGAAATCGCATTCATCAGCGGACGTTGGTCCGTTGCCAATCCTCGCAGTCTTCTATGCCTTGGTGGCTTTGTTCCAACAGATTCCGATTTACTTTTTCTACATGGTGCCGCTTACCATCGGCGCGCTGTTCTGGCTGTCGCTCAACTCCAAGCGACAATCCGTCGCTGCGTTTGCAATCCTTGGGTTGGCGTTCTCAGTAATCGCGATTCATTACCACGCAGGACAACCACTAACGCGCGGACTTGCGGGCATCATTCGCGGAGACCGAATCGCGCTCGTGCCGGCGGCAACGATTAAGCGCGCCGGGCTCTGGGTTGAACCGGAAAGTTTACGAACCTACACTGAGGTCATAACTGCGATACAGGTGAACTCACAACCAAACGAAACGATCTTCGTGCTGCCTTACAACTCGGAACTGTACTTTCTTGCCGAACGACGAAACCCATTTCGGTTTTGGAATACGGCCGTCGGAATTCGGCCCGGCAAAGAAGAGGAACACGTTATGGACGTGCTGAGGACAAGCCCGCCCCGCGTTGTTGTCATCTCGCCCCGCGATCGCAACAACACACCGGCGTCCGAGGCGATCATCGTCTACGTTCGCGACCACTACTCACTGGTTCAAACAATTGGAAATTTCGACGTGTATCGAGCGCCCTAACCCGTGATTCCGAAATTCTGCCGGACCGGTTTGCGTCGCACTTTCCAAATCACGGCATCCACCAGGTAGTGATGGAAGTTGATCGCCTGAAACACGATCGCGAACAGCGGCAGTGAGGTAGCCGTCGCGATGACGACCCAGCTCAGTGAAAACTGAAGCACGGCGTACAAAACCGTCGAGATTGCCAGGCACACCGCAAAGTAAGTGGCGATCTTGTTGCGTTGGCTGATGAACGAGAGGAAACGATGCTGAGGATCGACCGTGTTCTTGAATCGATTGTTATTGAACATCCAGACCGTCAGGATGTACTGGCAATTGTGCCAGACGGTCAGCACGAGCCATCCGTGGTTGATGTCGTCAATTGCGATGTAACCAACTCCGAAGATTACCAGGTGCGAGCAGATGTAAAGGGTGTGCGCGATCGACAGCGTGCCCTGGATAAGTGATCTCAATGTCTGCGCGAGCCACCAGCCTATCGTTACGATCGCCACCAAAGCCACCGCCGAAACCAACCATACCGGCACTGGCAACACCTTCACGTCTGTAAAGAGAAACTGCTCCGGCGCTTGAAACGAGCGGTGGAGGATTCCCCAAACTGGAACCGCGTAGATGATCAGCTTGCCGAGCACGTCGTTATTCAATCCGGCTTTGCGCTGGTAGATTCGCGATATGCCGTACGACTGGCGCGTGTAGTGCCACCACTGCCAATACAGATAAATCGTCGTCAGGATCCAGCCACCGAAGATTGCGCAGGCTGCGAAGACGACCGTCAGCACGATCAATGGCAGCCAGGTGATCAGAAACTTGTGTTCGTTGAAACTGTCGCGGTCGAAGGTCAGTCTCGTAAAAGTGGAGATGACGTGGTGGTAGCCGAGCAGCCAGGCGTTCAGAAGAAATACCGCTGGAAAGAGCCGCGGATTGGCGACCGCGATTCCGCCGGCGAGCACCGCGAGCAGACTGATTCCGGCGACGAAAGTGAGGTCAAACCCCGGCCCGCGCAGCCATCCGGCACGCGGCGTACTCAAAGTCAGGACTGCTGCCACTCCGAACTCCTCCCGAGATGCAGTAGGACATAACAGTTCCGGCAAGGTTCATGCCACTAAGAACCCTTAAAATCCAACACTTAGCTGCCGCACGGGTGCTCGCCAGCGAGCAGGTGATGTAAAAACGCGGATTTTATGTTTATATGGGCGACCACTGACGATGCAGGAAACTCACGGCGCGAGTCGCCAGTTATCCCGAACACAGCGGGCGATGAGTGCGCCCTTTCTTCTTTGGGGCGGCCTTTTTCTCATTAGCGGTTTTGCCCTTTACTGGATCGGAATACTCATTTCGCTGGTCCGCATTGTGCTCCAGCTCGGACCAGCCGCCTACGACTGGAACCAGAAGGTCATCTGGTACAGCGGCTTTCCGACCACTCTCGGCGTCATCCTCTGCGCCGTCGACCTGATCTTCATGCTGGGCCGCAAGCGACGCAGCGCGCGCTGGGTCGAAGGCAACGAAGCGGGCGAACTTCAGCCGTCACCCGTCACCGTCGTGCTCACGGCCTACAACGACGAGAACGCCATCGGCGCCGCCGTCAAAGACTTTCTACAACACGCCTTCGTGAAGCGCGTAATCGTCGTGAGCAACAACAGTTCGGATCTTACGATGGAGCGCGCCGCCGAGGCCGGAGCGATCGTTTACAACGAAACAAAGCCCGGTTACGGCCAATGCGTTTATCGCTGCTACCAGGAGGCGTTGAACTGCCCTGACGCCGAGATCATCGTGCTCTGCGAAGGCGACTGCACGTTTCGCGCGCGAGATATCGATAAGTTTTTGTCGTATCTGCCACACGCCGAGATCGTGAACGGCACGCGCATCGTCGAACAACTGCGCGCCTACGACACACAGCTCAACACCTTCATGTACTACGGCAATTTTTTCGTCGGAAAGTTGCTGGAGATAAAGCACCTCGGACACGGAACGTTCACCGACGTCGGAACGACCTACAAGATGCTGCGCCGCGACGCGCTCGAGCGCTTACTTCCCTACCTCAATCCAAAGGTCAATCTGGAGTTCAACGCCTATTTTCTCGATACTGCGTTACGCACCGGCACCATCGTCGTCGAGTGTCCAATAACTTTCCATCCACGTGTGGGTGTTAGCAAAGGCGGAAACGTAAACACGCGACGGGCGGCCGCGGTTGGCTTGCGCATGATGAAAGGAATCTTCTTCGGCTGGCCGGGAGACGCACATTGACTGATCGATACTTCGAAACGCGTTTCACTGCAGATCCCAGGCGCGAGATCCTCTGGCGAACACTCGTCCAATACTATTTCCAAGCGCAAATCCCGCCGGATGCCTGTGTGCTGGAGTTGGGCGCGGGCTACGGGAATTTCATCAACAACGTGCGCGCCAATCGTCGCATTGCCCAGGATCAATGGCCGGAATTCTCAAATCACCTTGCGCCGGGTGTCGAGTCGCACGTGGGTCCGGTTGACGATCTGTCGTTTGTAGAAAGCAACTCCGTTGATTTTGTGTTTGCGAGCAATCTGTTCGAGCACGTTTCGCAGGAGGCGTTTGCGGCAGTTCTACAGCAACTCCGCAGCAAGCTAAAGCCCGGCGGCACGATCACGATCCTGCAGCCAAACTATCGTTACGCATTCAGAGAATACTTCGACGATTACACTCATCGCACCGTCTATTCACACTTGAGCATCTGCGATTTTCTAGACGCGAACTCCTATGAAATACTCACCTGCAAGCCGCGTTTCTTGCCACTCACTTTGAAGTCGAGACTACGCGTCTCACCGGCGCTGATTCGTTTGTATTTGCTGTCGCCTTTGAAACCACTCGGTAAACAGATGCTCATACGCGCGCGTCCGCTGCGGGAGACGCACTAACCCGATGCCAAAACTGCTACGCCTCCTCCAGATCGCACTCGCCGTGTTCTTGCTCTTCGGAGTTGCGGCAGGCGTTCTGCAGGGCATCATGGCGCTAAAGACGCCGGGAGAAATCGATTACGGCGAGGGCATCGTGATGTGGCAGGCGGCAAACGTAACGAACCTGAAGAAGGCGTTTCATCCGATCGAGATCTACCCGCACAACGTCTTCCACTACACGCCGCTTTTTCACGTGACGTCTCGAGTCGTCAACGTCTTCACCGGTAACTTGCTCGTCGCGGGCAGACTGACGTCGATGCTGTCGCTGCTGGGAACTTGCCTCGTCGCGGCCTGGCTGGTCGCGCGCCTTCTGCCTCCAACCCGCGACAGATTCGCGCGTGTGATCGGAGCACTAACGGCGGGCACGCTCGTGTTTGCGACGCCAATCTGGTGGTGGGCGGTGCTCATGCGCGTCGACACGCTTGCGATATTTCTGTCCGTGTGCGGAATCGCTTGTTTCGTACTCGCGAGAAAACGCCCGCTGCCTGGTTACATCGCTTTCGTCTTCTTTGTGGCCGCGGTCTACGCCAAACAAACGACACTAGCTGCTCCTGCGGCCTGCGCGATCCTCGCGCTTATCGAGCGACCACGCTACGCGCTGAAACTCCTGGCCGTCTCGGTTGCACTCGGACTCGCAGTCCTGTTGATGCTCCAAACCGCCACCGACGGACTGTTCCTGCGACACATCATTACCTACAACCAGAACCCCTATTACCTCGAAGGCCTATTCGCCAAACTGCGCGAACACGCAGGTCAAATCGGAGCGCCGTTGTTCTTTTCGATCGTGTTTCCTGCAGCGTTGATTTATCGCCGAAAACGCGGCAGAGGGATGAGGCAAACACTTCGGATCATTCTCGCGCGAAGCGATTTCGAGAGGTGTGTGATCGTCGTTGGGCTCTACTTTCTCTTCGCCGCTACGATCGCCGCGGCGACGATCAGCAAAGTCGGAGCCTACTACAACTACTATTTCGAGATGGACGTCGCCGCTTGTCTGCTGTCCGGATTGTTTCTAGGCTGGTTGTTGCGCCGCGATTCGTTTCGCCAGCCCAGACGCTATCCCGCGCTCCAGCTCCTCGTGCTGGCAATGTTTCTGATCTACACGTTCGGCAATTGGGCCTTGCTTCAGCGGATGATGGCGACTTACCAGAACCCACCCTGGGACGACTCACCTGCCGTCGTAAGCTTTCTCAAAACACTGCCGGAGCCTGTCTATTCGGAAGATATGGTGGTGTTGATGCAGGCCGGCAAAGAGGTGCCCGCAGAACCTGCGATCATCACCGCGCTGGCTAGAGATGGAAAATGGGACGAGACTGGGTTCGTAGCGCAAATCAAGCGCGGTGAGTTTCACGCGATCGTCATCCGCAACAGTCTGGACGACAAATGGCGTTTCAGCGAGGCAGTCGTCAACGCGATACACGAACGTTATTATCGCACTGACAACATCGGCCGTTTCCAGATCTACTTGCCTAAGTGATCAGGTGTGAGGTTAAAGGCCCAGGCCGTCAGAGATGATTTGACCGCACGATTCCATGATCTTGGAGACTGAATGTTCACCCATGATAAGAACCATTCCCAGTCCAAATCCCAAGATGACAAGGAGTCCGGTAAGAGCTCTCCCCTTCATGTTTTGTACTCCCGCAAAGCAAAAAGCAGTTATTGATTTCCGGCCGGGGATGTTTTGGGTTCCTTGCGTGCGGTGATAGCTTTCACACGCGGACCTTCAACGAATGAAACCAAACTTCCCTGCCGATACCACACACCTTGATTGTCTTTCCACGCAGCGTCTACTTCGACCCTTGATCCATCCGTCATTTCGATGATCGTCTTCACCTTCGCGTCGTCAGCAACGTTCGATGATTGATCTCCGGTACTAACGGGACCCTGGTTAAGCCTCGCGGATACGGAATCGACTGGGGTTTTTTGTGAGGGTTCGGGCGAGGCTTCAGCTTCAGCTTCTTCTTCTTCGGTTGGAGATTCACTCGGCGATGCGACAGCTTCCGGTCGCGCCGGCGCCGGCCGAGTTTCAGTTGGTTCACGCACCTGCATCGCCACTGGAGGACGTTCCTCCTCTTTATCGGAGACAGAACCAAAATATGAATAAGCCAGGTAAGCGCTTCCGCAAAGAAACACCCCCGTGAAGACGCCGATCAGTCCGATCGCGACAGCGTTCGGACTCCGTGACGGGCGACCGTCCGGCACGAGCTCGCGCGTATCGACCGTGAGTCCCGGATCCGGCAACAGTCGTTGACCATCAGCTTCGCAGAACGACTCCGTGTTGCCGTAGACCTGATAACACTTGGGACAACGTTTCATGCTGGTTTCCTTAGCGAGCGTTCCGCTTAGCGCCGGATGCGAGTGTTACGAGACGCGCGGGTTCGATTTGTGCGCGGTTCGTAACGCCGGCCCGTGTTCACTGGCGTCAGGTATTGCTTGATGCTCTCCGTGTAGTGGTAGATCGGCTGCTCAGTCTCGGAGAGAGCTTCGGTAGCTTGCCTCTCCTCTGCCGGCCCATAAGGAGCATCGATCATCGCTTCCAACACTTCTTCCGGAACGCCTCGTCGCTTCAGTTCCTTCATCACCGAGGGAAAGGTATCGAAGGTGCACGGCGAGGTTTTGATCGTTTGGACGATCACCTCAGGCGTGAGCTTCTTTTCAACCATCAGCAAGATGTCTTTGTTGTTCAGCGGGGTAACGTCCATGGGGTGCGCGAGAGCGAGCGCAGGCGCGCCAATGGCAACAAGAAGAGCGGCCAGGAGCAAATTGAGTTTCTTCACGGCAAACTTCCTTTCAAGCTTCCCTTAACACGGTTCGCCCGAATAGCAGGCACAGTTCTGATAGACGACGTGCGTCGGATCTAGCAATGAACATGCCAGCATGTAGATTGAATCAGCATTCGAAAACCCAGCAAGAGAGTGCTTTTGCAGTCTCGTGTGTTGCTCTTAGCTGTGATGTTTTGTCTCAAGTGCTCACTGGCGAGCACTCCTCACGCGTTCAACAAAGTTTAGACCAGTAGGGGATGGACCAGTGACGATCCGGCTGTGCAGCGGATTTTCACGAGTGAAGTGCGCGTCGAAGCACGGTTCGCCGGTGGTCCAACTCGAGTGAAAGAGAAACGGCACGGTCGTTGCTCTTCTGGCTGCGCCGTAACAACTGGAGTGTTGCCGTAATCGGCAGGGAGCGTCCGCTCAGGTGTCCTGAGGATGACGCCTGCACTTCAGTTAATTCAAGCGGGTCTCAAACAATCTGAAGTCGCAGATTCAGCGCAGGCCCAAACCATAAATTAATTCCCAAAGGAGCTAAAGATATGTTGAAGAGCTTTTTAAAAGACGAGACCGGAGCAGAGTTGGCGGAATTCGCAGTTGCCGTGGCTTTGCTCGTCGCGATCGCCGTCGTGGTTTATCAAGTTTTGGGCGACGCGATCTGGCAGTCGAACACCGATACCGCCACAGCAATTGGTGATGCGAGCTACACCGCTCCCGGCCCGTGAGTTTCGCAATTGACCTGGGAAGGGGGCCAAAACTCAGGCCCCCTCACCTTTTGCCCGACACCCATGGAGGAAATCGTGAACACCATCACACGCATCAAGAGTTTCTTCAAAGACGAGAGAGGAGCTGAACTGGCGGAATTCGCCGTCGCCGTTGCTCTGCTCGTCGCAATCGCATTGGTTGTCTACGCCATATTGGGCGACGCCATTAACGACTCGAACACCGGTGTCGCTGCGGACATAAGCAATGCCAGTTGGTCCGCACCGGGTCCGTGACCGAGAGAGCACATCTTTTGCAGTCACACTCTTCAAAAGAGACCCGTCGGGGGGAACAGAAGTGAAAAACATCAATCGATTTCTAAGTGATGAAAGTGGCGCGGAACTGGCGGAGTACGCCGTTGCCGTAGCCATCGTGGTGGCCATCGCGATCATCGTGTACCAGATCCTTGGCGACGCAATCAACAACAAGATGATCTCCGTTACAAACGAGATCGATGCGCCACCGCCACCGGCACCGCCGGCGCCATAAACGTTTTGCAAATACTAACTTAGTGCGGGAGTTGATCGGAATATGCCTGTGTCGCCGGTTGTTATGAAATTACTGTTGCTCGTTCCCCTGGCCGTGATCGTCATCTATTACGACTTGCGGTTCCGGCGCATTCCAAACGTGGTGGTGCTCGCGGCCTTGATAGCGGGGCTCACCATCAACATCAGTTTTGGCGGTATGCGCGGTGCGCTTTCCAGCCTCGGAGGATTAGCGATCGCGTTCATACCAATGTTTCTCATGCACGTCTTCGGGGCGATGGGAGCAGGAGACGTGAAGCTCTTTGCCGCTATCGGCGCAGTGGTGGGTTTGACGCTCGTTCCTACGACTTTTGTGGTCGTGGTGATGTTGGGCGCGGTGCTTGCCATTTACTCAATGATCCGATCGGGCACTGTGCTTAGCACACTGCACAGCGTCCTGCGAATCCTGGTCGGCATGTTGCCTGGTTGGGAGATGCCTCGATTCTCGTTGCCGGCCAATCGAAAGCACACGATTCCTTATGGCGTGGCGATCATGATTGGCAGCGTCATCGTTGTCGCGCTCTTCCGCAAGTAACTCATGCGCGTGCGCGCGCACGTAATTAACCGCTCGCCGAAAGCGGTCCAGTTTTGAAGGGGAGATAAATCATCATGCAGAACAAACGACTGATTATTGCGCTGGCTGCTGCGGTGGCGTTCGGATTGATCGCTGCGGTATCGGTGAGCCGTTACCTGGCGAGCGCCCAGGCTTATACCAAAAATCTGTCCAACGTCGTCGTGGCGAAGGTCGAGATTCCATTGGGCTCTCGGATCGTCCCCGAACAGCTAACAGTGGCCCAGTTCCCGAAAACAGTCGCGCCTGAGGGAACGTTTGCCGTAATCGACGACAAAGTGATCGGACGGGTTACGACCGTCAGGATCGGCGTCCGCGAACCGATTACTGAAAGCCGGCTGGCGGCGGTGGGCGTCGCAGCGGGACTGCCGTCACTTATCCCGGAGGGTTTCCGCGCGATGACGGTGAAAGTCGATGACGTTGTCGGCGTGTCCGGTTTTATTCAACCGGGAACACTGGTGGACATCGTGGTAACGATCATCCCGCCCGACACCGCCAAACTGCGAGAAAAGGTTTCGAAGATTGTTCTGCAAAACATCAAGGTGCTGGCGAGCGGCCAGAACATCGACAAACCCAAGAACGAAAAAGACACGGACCGTGTGAAAGCAGTGACCTTGCAGGTCACGCCCGAGCAGGCCGAGAAACTTGCGCTCGCGGCGAGCGAAGGACGCCTCCAACTCGTGATGCGCAACTCGGTGGACCAGAGCGACGAAAAAACACCGGGCGCCAATAAAACCACATTGCTTGCTGGTGAAGCCGCTCTTCCAGTTCCAGAACCTGGCCTAGGGCCGAAAGACGGTGAAAAACCGAAGACTGCCCCGCGCCGTCCGAAGCGCGTTCAATCAGCCCCGGTAGCCGCGAAAGCAACCGCAACTGCTCCCGCGCCGCCACCGCGACCGTCCATCGAAGTAATTAAAGGCGCCAAGAAAGAGAACGTAGATTTCCCATAAGAGGTGCCGACTCGATGAACGTGCGCCCAGATATCAACTCCGCATCCGGTAGTTAAGGAGATACATCTCATGGTTAAGCATCACTACATCAAGGACTCTATCATTCAAATCCTGCTGGCGGCACTTTTCACGTTGGCCCTCGGTTTGAGTTACGCCGCAAACGCACAGGAGTCCACCTACGACGCTTCCTTCGCGGCGCCGAACAAGGAAGGTATTCCAATCAACGTGCTCGTGGGCCAGTCGCGAGTGATCAACTTCGATCGCTCCATTGGCCGGTTCTCCATCTCGAATCCGGAAGTTGCGGAAGCGGTGATGGTTTCGCCGAATCAGGTGCTGGTGAACGGCAAGACTTTCGGTCAGGTGAACTTTATCGCCTGGGAAAAGTCAGACCAGAAATTCATCGTCTTCGATGTTTTCGTCCGCGCAAACTTGTCGCTGATCGACTCACAGATCCGCGCGCTGTTCCCGCGCGACGACATTCGTCTCAGTCAGGCGAACGGTTCGGTGGTGCTTTCCGGCACAGTCGCGGAACCGCAGTCGGCCCAACAAGCTGACGCCGTTGTGCAAGCCGCCGGCTTCAAGACAGTCAACATGCTGCAGTCGCCCGTAACGAACGTTGCCCAGGTTCAGCTCTCCATCCGGGTCGCTGAAGTGAGCCGCAACAAGTTGAAGGATCTTGGCACTTCATGGGTCACGACCGGTCAGACCGGGGGATTCGTGAGCGGTGGTGGTCCAGCCAGTTTGGGCACGTCGGACTCGCCTGGCGATCTGGTAACACAGTTCGCGAGCAGCGCCGTGAACGTGTTCCTTTTCAATCGCAGTCTCGGTACCGGCGCTTTCATTCATGCATTGAAAACCAACGGCGCCTTGCGAGCATTGGCGGAACCAAACCTGATCGCGATGAATGGTCAAAGCGCCAGCTTCCTCGCGGGTGGTGAGTTCCCGATCCCGGTGGTCCAGGGTGGTCAGAATAACGGCGCCGTCAGTGTTCAGTTCAAAGAGTATGGCGTCCGTCTTAACTTCAAGCCCACGATCATCGACGAAGATCACATTCGTCTCGAGCTCGAACCGGAAGTTTCAACCATCGACTTTGCGAACGGTGTGAGATTCAACGGATTCGTCATTCCGGCTCTTCGTACTCGTCGTGCAAAGACCGGCGTCGAACTGCGCGACGGGCAGAGCTTCGCGCTCGCCGGCTTGCTCGACAACAACGAAACCGAATCGATCTCGAAGATTCCCGGCATCGGCGACATCCCGATTCTCGGCAATCTCTTCAAGTCGAAATCATTCCAGAGACAGGAATCGGAGTTGATGTTCATCGTCACTGCCGATCTCGTCAAACCGGTCAATCGCGACGACCTGCCGAACTTGAAGGGCGTCGATGGTTTGCGCAACGGTTCGCTGTTGGGTGTCGAACCGAAGAGCGGTGGCATCAGCGGTGTGTCGGGATTCTCGACAACGCCAACGGCTGAAGTTAACGCCACCCCTGCAATGCAGAAAGCTCCCGCCTCCACAACCCCCAGTGGAACCAATGGTGAGAACGGAGAAAAGAAACCCGCATCCCCGCCAACCGCGGCCGTTCCGGCGACTGCAACCAAGGGCACCAGCCCTAAGGAGTAGTTGATACAGCTACTCGGCGCAGTCGGTTTCGGAGTGGAAAAGGGGTGGCAGATCGGCTGTCACCCCGAACGGCTTAGACCTTTGCAACTGTAAGGCGGAGTGGTTCAAGGAGGAATGTCATGGAACAAATGGCAAGCTTGATAAAACCAGATTCCCGACGAGGCGAGCGCGGCAGCGTACTCACCTACACGGTTCTGTCGGTCTTGTTTTTATTCCTGGCTGTTGGTCTCGGCGTCGATCTCAGTCACTTGTATTCGGTGAAGACCGAATTGCAGAACGCGGCCGATGCGGCTGCTCTCGCCGGCGCCTCGGCGTTGTTGTTGCCGAAGGAAAACAGAATTGAGACGGCGGTCAATCGCGCCGTAGAGACCCTCAACAAAAACAAATACAACTTCAACAACGAGCTTTTTGCTGATCAAATGCCCGTTGCAGATCAGCGAGCGCTGGTTCAGTTCGCCGTCAATCTCGATGGTCCTTACTTCAGTGAAGCTGACGCGGTTGACAAAGACAACATTCGCTTCGTCGCCGTGCAGACGCCGACCGTTCCCGTAAACGTTTTCTTTTCGATACCGATTCTCGGCCTGACGAGAACAATGACGACCAGCGCAACCGCAGGTCTTTCGAAGGAGTTGAATGTCTTCTGCAACTTCGTGCCGATTTCGGTAGTTGAAGGGCCGTTCGGCGGCGGGCTTGGCTGGCTCGATACAAACGGCGACGGCGAGCGCACGCCTGAAGATTGCAATCCGGCACCTGCCGCAAAGACGTGCGATTCGGACGGGAAGAACTGTACCGGTTGCGATCCAGCCACGGAGTTCTGTACCGGCTGCAAGTACAAGATGGTCGCTGGACCAGGCGCTTGGGAAGACACGTCGCCGGGCAATTACCAGGCGCTGGATGCAGGCGCAGGCGCAAGGGATCTGAAACTCGCTATCGCAGGTGGAACTACAAACTGTATCACCTCCGACGATGAGGCGCTGTTCATATCAGAAACAGAGCCGGGCCGCATGACTGGGCCA
The DNA here is from genome assembly GCA_025923035.1 of Pyrinomonadaceae bacterium. GTDB lineage: Bacteria > Acidobacteriota > Blastocatellia > Pyrinomonadales > Pyrinomonadaceae > PSRF01. Next base: position 12,281 of record JAICGQ010000103.1, read on the forward strand.
ATCGCGAAGGGTATCAACTCACGTTTCGATATCTACAAACCACCGGATTGTCCGGCGGGCGCGACGTGCTCGAATTTTGGCGGTGAGACTGTAACCATCGGCGGAGTTACTAAACCCGTTGCCGAGGCCTTCCCGCCAGATACGAATATTTACGCCGGAGCTGGCCCACCACCCCCACCACCACCAGGCGGTGGCGGTGGCGGTGGCGGTGGCGGCGGTGGCGGCGGTGGTGGCGGTGGCGGCGGCGGTGGCGGCGACGGCGGTGGTGGCGCACCAACGTCATGGGTTTACTCCGGCATCTGGCACTTTCAATACCTGAACGAGGCCAAGGAGAAAACCGGCGAATTCTTTAAAAAGCCGGACCACGACGGTGTAGCCGGCCGGCGCGAGATCTCTATGCCGATTATCAATCACACAGAGTTTGGTCCCGGCAAAGACACCGTGCATTTCACGAAGATTGGCAAGTTCTTCCTGAACAAATTCGTCGACGAAGGTAACAATGAAATCTACGTCGAATACATTGGACCGGCTATCGGTGCGGGCGGAGTTGATCCGACAGGTGGCACGAGCGCGCCCATAGTTGTGCCGGTTCTCTACCGGTGAGGCGGAAGGTTAGGACCATGACACGTCTTCGAATAATAAATCGAGCACGGCACCTGGCTGAAAACGAGACCGGAGGAACACTCGCCGAGTTGGCGATCCTGATCCCGTTTCTGATTGTCATGGTTGCCGCGGTCGCCGAATTGGGTCGCTACTTTCAGACCTATTCGACGTTGTCAAAGGCGACGCGGGCATCCGCCCGCTATCTGTCGAGAATTGCTTACGAGGGAGAAACTACTGACCTGCTCGCAAAAAACGTAGCCGTATGCGGCAAGCCGGATTGCACCGGTATGAACCCGGTCGCTCCGTCACTCACAGTAGACAACGTCGCAGTTTCTGCAGAGGCAGCTCCGGGTGGTAATCCGATCACCGTCACCGTGAGCATTCAGAACTACAACTTCCAACCGTTGTTCAACCTGGGAGCGTTACTCGGTAATAACACTTTCTCGTTGGCCCTGCCCATTAAGCCAAGCACGACCATGTACTACATGTGGACCGAGCCGGCCGGTGGTGAAGAAGGGGGATGAGGACATCACGATGAGAGGCGATTCCTACAGACAAGACGAGCGTGGCACGACTATCGCCGAATTCGCGATGGTGGCGCTGCTCTTCTTCACGCTGATCTTCGGCATCATCGAGTTTGGCCGCATGCTCTACACACACAACGCACTCGCGGATGCTACGCGTCGAGGTGCACGGTATGCGGTGCTCCATCCAAAGACCGACGAGGCCGGCGTTAAGAATTTCGTCGTTTACGGCAGCAAGGGGACGTTCGACACACTGGGCAATCCGACGAGTCCGCCTGTGGTCGCTGGTCTGACGACGACGATGGTCGAAGTGACCTATGTGGGTGAAGACAAGGATGGCGATCCGGATACGGAGCCGACTTCATTTGGATCGAACCTGGGAACAGCAACCGTAAGAATCGTCGGCTATTCCTTCAACTTCTCCGTTCCCGTCATCGGACGC
>JAICGQ010000104.1 GCA_025923035.1 Pyrinomonadaceae bacterium
CTTTCTTTCCCGTCAGAAAAATCCAACCGCCGCCTGCGTGAAACTTCTTTGCGTACTCTTTCATCCGCGCCGGCGTGTCGACGTCCGGATCGACCGTGATCGAAACAAGAAATACGTCCTTACCGACACGATCGCCGAGTGCTTCCTGAATCTTCTCCATGTTGCGGTTCATCGGCGGGCACACCGAAGTGCACGACGTGAAGAAGGCGTTGACTACCACCGTCTTGCCTTTGAGCACGTCGGAATAAAAACGGACTTTCTTACCGTCCTGATCGATCAATTCGACGTCGGTGAAGTATTTCGCTGCCGGCGACGACTCTTCAGCACTTTTATTCATATGCGAATGATCGTGCGGCTGCGGCGGCGCCGCCCCCGTCTGCTTCGCACTTGACGGGTTCTGGGCTGGCGCTTGTGCCGCAGCCATTTGCACCTGTCCCGCGGGGTTCCCTTGGGCCAGGCTCGTTTGTGCCGTCACGAAGACGGCAACCGACAAGGTGAAGAGAGTGGCGCATGCGCGCGCAAAGAATTGTTTCGACATTAGTTCGATACCTCAGCAGTTGTTGCGCTCTTGTCGGCGAGCACGTTGTTGATGATTTGCACTAAGCGGCTGGCGTTTGCGACACCGTAGGTGCGTGTCCACGTGCCGCTCGCGTCGTTGCCGATCAGTACGGTTGGTGAGTGATCTTCGCGGCGCGCCGTTGCCGCGCCTAATGCATTCAGTAGTTCATCGACTTGCGGCTTATTGCCGGTGACGAACGTCCAGTTTTCACCGGCGTGGAACTTCGCCCCCCACGCTTTAAGGCGTTCGGGCGTGTCAGTAACCGGATCGACGCTGATCGAGATCAAGCGCACATCACGGCGCCCTTTGTCTCCCAGTTCCTTCTGCACGCGCGCGAATGTTGCGCCGAGTGGCGGACAGATCGTCGTGCAGGTCGTGAAAATGAAGTTGATCACGACAGTCTGGCCTTTGATGAGATCGGTATAGAAGTGAATCTTCTTGCCGTTCTGATCGAGCAGCTCGACGTCCGGGATGTTCATTTTCGAAGTTGGCGCGGCGACGGGCGTGGTTTCGGCAACATCCGTTTCTTTCCGCTCTACAGGTCGCAGGTCCATGCCGCACTTCGGACATCTGCCTTTCTTCTTCGACTTCACGTCCGGATGCATCGGACACGAATAGGTCTTCAACTGCGCGTGATTGTGGTGTGCTTCAGTTGCGGTCGCCTGTAACGTCAGCATCGGCAGTTGCCGGAACGCGACGCCCTGCGATCTGCTCTCGACGAACACGAAATACGAACCCGTCTGCGGAACTCTTATATCAAGCTCGTAAACGCCGTCGCCGGCCGAACGCGCAAAGTCGCGCTTCTGCCAGATGCCTGACGACAGCAACGTCAACACGCGCACGTCTTTCAAGTCGCTCTTCGTTTTCAACGTCGTCGTGTCGACAATTTTGAAGCGCAGCTTGTAATCCTCGTCGACGCGCAGTTTTGTATCCTTGTTCAAATACTCGATCTGAAGCGCCACTTTCTTTTCGCGAGGTACATCCGGATTCGGTTTCGCCTCGGCGGTGAAGCAGTGCGTGATGCGCGGCGAGTCGAGCAGGAACGCGACGTCGTAGTTGCCGCTCTTCGGCAGTTTCGTCGTGGTTGTATAAACGCCCGACGTTACTTCGCGCAGCGAGCGATCGACGACCATCAGCGCGCGAGGTTTGCGGCGATAGTTTTGGAAACTACCCATCGGCGCGGCCATGCCTTCCGAGTAGTAATAAATGACGCGATCCGCCGGGTTCGCGACGAGCACCGAGTTTCCTTCCGGCGCCGGAACGATCACATCGGCGCTTGCTGCGACCGCAGCGTCGGCAGGCGCAGTTTGCCCGCCGGGAAACTTCGCGATGTCAGGCTGGCCCGTCAATGTGCTGAGCCGAACCATGCTGACTTCGGTGGAACCAGTCGAACGCAGATACGCAAACGCGTCCGTGAACGCGACCTGATCGGGACCTTTGTCGACACTGATCGTGTGCGCCAGGCGGTTTGTCGAAGCGTCGAAAACGTAAACGACGTTCTCTTTCGCGTTCGGCACGAAGCCCCAGCGACCGCCGGGCGCGAAACGCACGTTTGTACTGCCCGGCTTCGTTTGAATTCGTGTGACGATCTCGTGACGGCGCACATCGACAACAGCGATGCTGCCGTCGGTTTCGTTCACGAGATACAGCGCATTGCCGATCGCGGAGAAAGCCACTGACGACGCGGGCGCGCCTGCTTTGAGGTCTTTCACCTTCGCGAGTTTTTGAATGTCGATTACTGACACCGTGCCGTCTGTTTCGTTGGTGACGAACGCGAAACGACTGTCGCTGCTGAAGTCGATCTCGTGATGTCCGTTTCCGGTTGCGATTTGGGCCACGACTTTCAACGTGGTGGTGTCGATCACGGTCACGCCGCTCGACTTGCCGGCCGCGGCTGCGTCGTTGCCGACCCACAGGTATCGCTGATCCGGTTGCAAGCGCACACGGGCGGGTTTGATGCCGGCATCGATGTTGTTGACGACTTTCCATGTATTCGTGTCGACGACGGCAACCTGGTTCGAGGCCGGCATGCTGACGAAAAGCAGCTCGTCGCTGTTCTTTTGCGCCCAGTCTTGGCCGGGGCTCTTCAGCATCACGAGCGTCAACAGCTTGCTCGAACCGAAACCGAGCAGCGGATCGATCACGGAGATGTTTGATTCTTCGTTAAGCGCGAGCACGAAGTAAGCGTTCAGGTCGACGTCCGGACGTGAGCGCAGACTGCCCTGGAGAAAGGATTGAATCTTTTCGCGGCAGACTTTCTCGTCCGCCAGGTTTTCGCCGCGCTGTGACAACCAAACGGATGGTTTCACTCCGGACAGCGGCGTCTTGCTTGCTTTGTCGTTGATCTTGAAGCGAACGGTCGCTTCTTTGGCTTCCATCAATTCGGAAGTCTTGCCGGTTTCTTTGATCGGCTCGATGGTGAATTCGATCTCGACGCCTTCGCGTTCGATTTTTTGTGGTTGTTGCGCGAACGTGGATTGAACAGCGAGCGCAGCGGCAAAGAAAAATATCAACACGCGCGTAATCGCCTTCAAGTCGCGCATCGTGCTGCAGAACGATCTGACAGCTACAACGGCATCATTGGCGAAGTCGACAATTGCCGTGCGTAGCTCAGGAGATTCTTGAAAAATAAAAAGTGTGCGGCCGTTGTTCTGCTTAATGCTCTCTATTTGAAAGCCCTTACATCGCAGAAAACTGGTTAGTGTGAGATCTGTGGTTTGGTATGTCGGTTTCATAGTCATTGCACACGTCAACTGGTGAGTGATGAGCCTGTTACGGAACAGGCCCATCCACACAGCAAGAACCGAAGTTCAAATTAAAGCGAGGTTACGAAAGGGACGTTAGAAACAGGCGGTTCCGGTGCTCTGCGTTTGCAGCTCGTTGAGACCGGCAATGATTGCATCGGCGTCGGCCAGGAGTTCCGTTCCGGTCGTACCCAGAGCGGGATCCTGATTGATTTTGCCTGCTGCGATTAAAGCGTTGACTCTCGTCTTGAAGTCATTGACTTTCGCGACAGCGTCGCAGAATTTCGCCTGGTCCAGTTTAAGCGTGGCTTCATTAACTTTTTCAAGCAAGCCGGGCCGATCCTTGGTTTCGGCGGACTTGCCTGTGATGACTACGTTTGTCGTCTTCGCTTTCAACGAGGCCAGCATCGCCTGAACTTCAGTGATGGTGGTGGCGTGAGCAAGCGGAGCTGCGACGAACATTGCGAGTGCGAATAGAATCGCGGCGAACGAAGTTTTTTTCATCATTGATCTTCTAAATTCCTTCATCGATTTTGAGATTGCGCCGGGGCACCTTCTCTTGAGCAAGGACTGTGCCCTGAAAGAAATCTGGCAAACACACGATCAATCACAAAGAGTGTGTTCCGTGGTGGAACATTAGTGGGGAGAACTGCCCCAGCATGGATCACGGAATCGATCCGTGATCCATGCCCGGGTTGTTGTTACGGCGTGACGCGGAAGATGCCCCACAGTCCGTTGTCGAACTGGAAGGACGACTGCGTGCGATACAGGTAATCACCCGTCACAGCACGCGGACCGCCGGCGCCGTTCACTGGAATCGCATCCATGTGATTCGACGCGCCGTGACCCTGCTGGGCGCCTTTCCACTCGGAGAGCGGATTGTTGCCAATCTGGGTCGAGTTGTTCACGTACGGCTCCTGCTGCCAGATGTGTCCATGAACCTGGAACACATTGTTTCGCGCGTGGCCGTTTGAATTGAGCACGCGGAAACGTACCGGCGTTCCGGCCTTCGCGGTGAAGACAGGAGTAACAGGATCGCCGCCAACCTGCGCGTTCGAGAGCGAGTTCGTGTAATCGAATGCACGAGTCTGCTCGAGCGGCAGGTCAGGCTCGTAACCGAGGCGTTTCCACATCGGCTCCGTGCGATAGTTGAGGGCCTTCTGACCGGAGTCTTCCGGATCCTCTTCGCGCGCGACGTTCGGCACTGCGGCCGCATCGCCCTGCAAGTCGCCACGACGCAGGTTGATGTCGGTCTGGAACTGGAGCACGAATTCGCGGAACTTAGTACCATCGGTCTTTGTGACGGTCGCCTGTGCGCGCGAGTTCGAGTCTTCAATCCAGGTCGCGCCCTGCGGCTCGATGATGAGTGAAGCGATCGCGCCCTTATTCGAGTGCTTGATCGGGTCGGACGAGATCAGGTTGGTCGCACCGAACTCGATCGGCGTCGCAACCTTCGTCGTGCCGTTCATGCGGACGTCGCCTGCATACCACTTGTACTTGACGACCTGGCCCGGCGCCGCCGTCTGTTTCGTTGGCTGTCCCGTGATCGGGTCGATGTTGTGTTGGACGTTGAAACCGACGTTAGCGCCGTCGCTCGTCGTCACGTCATACTCAACAAGCTGCGGGTGCAGACCGACCTGGTTGGACGGCTTCACCTGGTTCGCGTTGAATCCTTCGACGATCATCGGCAGCGTATTCCAGCCGGCGAGGTCGACGAGTTCAGCGGGCAGATTGTTCTGCAAACTCAGCTCGATACAGTCGCCGGCGTTGGCTCGCAACACGAGCGGCTCGACGGGGACGTTACTCTTGAGCTTGCCGGTCTTCGAGTCGATGTCTGTACTGCGAACGTAGAGAATCGCTGTCGGATCGTGCAGGATGCCGCCCTGGTTGGTGCGATTGTTATAGACAAGCGTACCGTTGGGCAGCACATCTTTGGCGGCGACGGCTGTCACCGATAGTTTGCGACTCGGCGCAGCCTTCGGACATGCAGCGCTGAAGTCACCGTTGTTCACCGGAGACGTCGCCTTGCCATCTGAATTGCTCGGCAACGCAACGAGGTCAGGTTGCAGACCCACGCCGCCGTTGTAAGCGCGCAAGAGTCCCCAGGTGCCGTTCCACTGATTATCAACGGAGCCACCCGGCTGATACAGATAATCTGCAAACGGCACGTCACCTTTGACCGAAGTAATGCTCGGCAGTTCGAACTCGAAGTGCTCCGAGATGCCCATCGACTGCGAATTGCGGTAACCCGAATTCGGATCGCTGCGCTCGTAGAGCCACTTCTGTCCGTGAATGTTGAAGTTGTGACTTTCTTCGTGCGCACCGACGAGGATGCGAACTTGCACTCGGTCGCCTTCATAGGCACGCAGCAACGGAGTGAATGGATCGCCACCCTGGAGACCGCCCGTTAGATTCGGATAGAAGCCAGGTTGCGTGTTCAGCGCCGCATTCGCACGAGTGACATCCGAACGATAGACGTTCGACAGATCGCCCGCGTCGCCCGCGGCCTGCGTGTTCGACGCAGGATCCTGCGCACGCAGAGCGACGGGTTCGTTCCGGTAGTTGACCGTCATCGTTCCCGGATCGGCAGCCGAAACTGCTTCCGGACACGGCAGCGGTACACCACCCGGACATTCGTCAGCTTTCCGAATGTTGATCGGCAGCGCGGCCTCTTCTCGCGCCGGAGGATTGATCGCATTCTCCGGATCGGGAATCGGGTGGCCTGCTCCGTTCACGCCGCCGCCTGGTTTGTAAGCCAGCGTGTAGTCGGCGAATTCGAGCAGGAACTCGCGATAGCTGTCCGCCGTGTTCTGCGTTTGAATCACCGCTTGCCACGTCGTCGGGCCACCATCGAAACGTCCACCCAGCACCTCGCCGGTTTCGTTGTGTTTCCAGATCGAACCTTCAGGCTCCGTCACGAGACCGGAATAGAGACCGGCTTGCTGGTGCGTCGAAGGTCCAAAGTGATCGTGCGAGAAGACCGTGCCGAGCGTGCGGTCCTTGCCCGCCAGGTTCAAGGTCGGGTCAGCGAACCAACGCTGCACGGTTGTTTGTGCGCCAAGCGTGCCGAAGAACGGATGCGGCTTGGCTTCAAGTGTGGTCTTCGTAGTGCTGTTGAAGGCTTGCAAACCGCCCGCAGCGTTGATGGCATGAATGCGCTCGAGCACTTCGCCCGGAGCAAACGTGCCGTCTTCGTAGTTGAAACCATTACCCGCGCCGTCGGACGAGGTCACGTCAAACTTCACGAGGTGAATGTGCTGACCCATGATGTCGGTCGGCGTGCGCACCTGGAAGTCGTCGAGCTCGTAGATGTGCGGTGTCAGGTTCGTGTGTTGGAACGTGATGCAGTCGTTTGTATTTGCGCGGAAGAACAGTGGTTCCGGTGCACGAGTGCCCGCCAGTGTCGGAGCCACGTCGCCCCACAGCGAAAGAATGCGCGACTGCGGGAAGTGCCAGCCCGCTTTGTTCAACTTCAGATCGAGCTGAATCGCAGCGCCTTTGTACAAGCGCGGCCGGCCAACAGCGTTGCCCGCGTCGTCGCGGCACGGATCTGCGAACGGCGCGCCAGGTTTCGGCGGCAGACCATTCAGCGTGAAGTTCGCGGCGGTGCCGTCGGGACGGAACGTCGCGACCTGCTTTTGCGCGTGGAAGTTCATCGCGCCGATTTCATCCGGGGTTCCCGTCTCGGGAAGCGCCTTCGCTTCCGCGACCAAGATCTCCTTGTTGAAATCAAGACGCGTCTCGACGCTTTCGGCCTCGCCGCCAACGATGACGTGACGCGGCAGACCACCATCGTCGATGGTGTCGAGTGGCGGGTGCGGCGGACGGTGTCCGGCAACGCCAGGAATGTAGAAAGGATAGCCTTTGAACGCCGCGGTCGGCATCGGGGCCATCGCGATCGTCGGTAGCGGCACGAGCGCGGGAATGGGAGTGCCCTTCGCAATTTCGCCGTCAGGCAGCGCCCGAGCACCGTCGACCGGACGGCCGTCGCCGTCGAGCTGTGTGCCTTCTTCGAAAACGTCGTGCGAACGCCACATCTCCCACATACCTTGTGCAAAGTGCGGGTAGAAGTGGCAATGGAAGATCGAATCGCCCGGCGTCTTGTTGCGATTACCAGAACCGCCGTGCGCGATCTCGGTCGTGAATGAATAGCCCGGTCCCATCGCCTGGCTGTCGAGATAACTGGAGTTATCGCTGTCAGGCGTGTTCAACCACTGGTGCGCGTGCAAGTGGTGGATGTGGTGCTCTTTCGGACCAGCATGGACGACACGCATTTTCACGTGATCGTTCAGATAGCTGTGGTGCACGTTCGACGGATCGTCAGGGAACAGGACTTTCGTCGCTTTCGCACCCGTGATCAAATTGCCGCTGCCGTCTTTCGTGTTCGCCGGAACGTCGACGATCTGCGCCGGGTCGCCGACGGCCCACGCCGACAGGAAGAAGTCTTCATATTTACATTCCGTACAGTTGGCCATCGGACCGACGCCGAGACGATTGGCGAGAATTTCTGCGCCGATGCCGCCCGTGCCGTAGTTGATGGCGAAGCCGTCCTTCACGCTGTAGAGCGTGTGTGAAAGAACGGGATCTTCAAACTGCGGAAACGCCTGGATTGCTTTGATCTCGTCGTGATAGACGACGGTAAACTCGCGGAACGGCTGATCGCGATCGGGTTCCACCGCGTTTGGTTTGTAAGTGCCCGCGGGAAAACGGCCCTTGTTTGGACCGGTGATGACAGCATTGAGATCCGAGTGCACGATGTTGTTGTTGCCATCGAGCATCTTCAGGATCGGTTGACCGGCTCGCGGATGTCCGGCCGGATAAACTGCGTCGTAATTCAGAATCGGATGTCCGGCCGCAGTCTTCTTCGGCGTGCCGTCCGCGTTCTTCGCGGTGGCCAGCGCCAACTCTTCCGCGGTCAACTGCGAGCGATACCACTCTGCGGTCTTAACCTGGACGTTAACCGAACCAAACAGTCCCATCGCCAGCGAGCCGCCATCGCCTTCACCGCCGGTCGTTGCCGCGGTTGAATAGAGCAAGTGACTGCCTTCGCGCTGCGCGATGTAGGTGTAGGTGGCGGTGCCGCCGGGGTTAACCAAACTGCTCTGGTTCTGTCCGACGTTCGAGCCGTCAGAAAGAATCGACCCGACGAGTTGCAGACCCATGATGTGCGCAGACGCTGTACGCGTTGCGGGGGCGTTGTTCGCGGCAAACGAATTCACGTCTGCCGGGTCGGGGGCTAAAAGGTTTGTAAAGTTGACTTGGAGACAGTCTCCAACGTTCATGCGCAGGGCGATCGGACGTGGGCGTTTGCCGGCACGCAGTGTAACGTTGCCGGCTACCAGACCCTTCGACGGATCGATGGCGACGACGTCGCGTTTCAGTGCGTAGATCATGCCCGCCGGGTTGATTGCGCCTAGACGGTTATAGATGAGGGCCTGGTCCAGTGCGACCACATCAGCCTTAACCGTCCGTTCGCACGTCGTGGGGGGCGTTTGAGCTTGCGCGCCCGACACGGCGACAGCCACGACTACTGCGGCGCAGCCGAACGAGAACAACGTTCGACACTGCCGCAAAGCATTTCTGATATTCATAGAAATTTTCCTCATTGAACGGATCAATTGTGTTTGAGTTTTTGCTGTATCGCGCCGCGCGGACCACGAACGAGGTGGCGAGGCTTCATCGCAGGTTCATCTGCAGGACCGCACTACAGAAAACAAAGTGCGGTGTTATGCCGCACTTGAGCAACTGTCATGCCCAAAGAGGATTGGTGTTTGAAGAGAGGAATTTGAGATGAGTGTTCCAAGGTGGATTACTGATCGGCGTGAATGTTCCACCATGGAACACGAACCGTGGATCAAGTTTCAGATTGGTTCTCAGTGTCGTTCCCGCCGCGCAAACCAAAGCTTTTGATCTTTCGATAAAGGCGCGGGCGATGGTAGTTGAGAATCTCGGCGGTCCTTTTAATGTTTCCGCCGGTGCGTTCGAGCGTCTGCGCGATCGCTTCGCGTTCGATGTCTTCCATCGTGAAGTAAGGCGGAATCACGCAGCGAAACTCCGAAGCCTGCGCATGATGAAGATGTTCCGGCAGTGATTCGGGCGACAACTTATCTTCAGTGGCAAAGAGCACGGCGTGCTCGATCACGCTTTCGAGCTCGCGCACGTTTCCGGGCCACTCATAACGCATCAACAACGCAAACGCGCCGGTGGAGATTTCGCGAATTCGTTTCTTGTACTTCTCCGAGTAAAGCTGGAGAAACCGGTTCGCGAGCAGCGGGATGTCGTCAAGCCGTTCGCGTAACGGCGGTGATTTTACTTTGATCGTGCTGATACGAAAGTAGAGGTCGTTACGCAGCAAGCCGTCGCGAATCATCTGCGCCGTGTCGCGATTCGTTGACGAGACTAAACGAAAATCGACGCTGAGCTCCTGCTCGTCGCCGAGTCGACGAAGTTTTCGCTCCTGCAGCACGCGCAGTAATTTAGTTTGAAGATGACTCGGCATCTCGGCGATCTCGTCTAAAAGCAAAGTGCCGCCGGACGTCGCTTCGATTAGTCCGCGCTTGTCGCGATCAGCACCGGTGAAGGCGCCTTTGCGATAGCCGAACAGTTCCGACTCGATGAGTTCATGCGGAATGGCGGCACAGTTGATGCGTGTAAAGGGCAGGTCAGCGCGCGGGCTCTGGAAGTGAAAAGCTGCGGCAATCAACTCCTTGCCCGTGCCTGACTCGCCTTCTATCAACACTGAAGCATCCGAAGGCGCAGCCGTGCGGATGATGTTGTGGATCTGCTGCATCTTCGGGTGACGGCCGATGAGACCAAACTCGTCGCCTTCACCGCGCAACGCACTCTTCAGGCTGCGGTTCTCGCGTTTGATCGCTTCGAACTGCAGTGCGCGTTCGACCAGCGCGGTGACCTGGTGAGGCGCGAAAGGTTTTTCGATGTAGTAGAAAGCGCCGCGCTTGATCGCTTCGATCGCGATGTCGAGCGAGCCGTGGGCCGTCATCACGATCACTTCCGTGTCAGGCGTGTCGGCCTTTATCAACGCGAGCAGATCGATTCCGCTGGCGTCAGGAAGCCGGAGGTCAGTAAAGACGAGATCGTAAGGCGCACCTTTAAGCAACGCTTTCGCTTCGGCGCCGGTTTTCGCGCAGTCGACGCGATGGCCCAGGTCGCTCAATACCAACTGCAGCGCGTCGGTGACGCTCGGCTCGTCGTCGATCACGAGGATCCGGCTAACGGGCATTGTCCGCCTCCTTCTGCACTGCAGGTACGACGATCGAAACCGTCGTTCCCTCGCCGAGACCGCTGCTCAGAGAAATCGTACCGCCGTGTTGCTCGATCATCTTTCGCGCGTAGGGCATACCGAGGCCGAGCCCGTGCGTTTTCGTCGTATAGAAAGGCTCGAAGATCTTTTTCGCTTCTTCTGCGCCGATTCCGCGTCCGGTGTCGACGACTTCCACGCGAAGCGCGTCGGACACACGATCGGTGGTGACGCTCAATGTGCCGCCGTCGGGCATGGCCTCGATCGCGTTGAGTATCAGATTCATCAGAGTCCCACGCATGGAAGCATCGTCGAATATTGCGTCCGACGCGTGCTGGTTCAGCGATAGACGCACTTCAACTTTGTTTGCCGTTAACTGCGGCTGGAGTAGCTCGAGCACGTCGTTGACCACCTGGTTTATGTTTGCCCGAGTCAGTTTAAGATTAAACGGGCGGGCGAAGCCGAGGATCTGCTCGACGCGACGGTTGAGATGATTGATGGTGTCGACGATCTTGTCGACGAGGTGCGTTTCGCTTTCCGAGAAGTTTGCGGCCTTGCTCTTGAGGTGGAGCGAGTAGAGCAACAATCCGGCGAGCGGGTTCTTCACTTCGTGCGCGACCTGGGCCGCCGCGCGTCCGAGTGCGTTGATACGTTCCTGGGTGACAAGCTTTTTGTGTGTTTCGACAAGTTCGGCGGTGCGCTCGGCGACGCGCATTTCCAGCTCTTCAGCATGCCGTCGCACTTCTTCTTCAAGCCTGCGCTTCTCGTCGATCAGCCGCTTCTTCTCCGCCGCTCGACCGACGGCGTTGAGCAGCACGTCTTTGACGATCGGTTTCGCGATGAAGTCGTACGCGCCGGAGCGCACAATTTCCGGGATCACGGACAAACTGGGTTCACCCGTGATCATGATGACGGGCACATAGACCTCGGCGTCGCGGATATTTTGCAACAACTGAATACCGTTCTTCCCCGGCAGGTTGATGTCAATCACGGCAACGTCGAGATTCTCGACGTTATGGACCACGGCGCTGTTGTAATCCGCCGCCGTCAATACCGAGTAGCCCGCCCGCTTGAGAAACTCTCCCATCGTCAGGCGAATGCTGGGCTCGTCGTCGACCAGTAGCACTGTGGGCACTAAGCGTATTCAGCCTCCAACGTTTCGATCGCGGCTAGTTCGATAATGAATCGCGTGAATTTTCCTGCTTCACTCTCGACTGTAATCGTGCCGCCGAAATCGCGAACGATGCCGAAGCTGACGCTCAGGCCGAGACCCGTGCCTCCTGTTTCGCGTCGCGTGGTGAAGAAGGGGTCGAAGACTTTGTTCAGGTCTTCGCGTTTGATGCCGACGCCGTTGTCATAAAACTCGACGCGGACGAGTTTGCCGTCTTTACCGGCACGTCGCGCGCTGATGCGGAACAGTTTGCGTTCGACTGTATCGCTCGGCTTCGCTTTCAGCGCGTGATGCGCGTTGCTGATTAAGTTAACGACGACCTGCCTGAGTCGTGAACCATCGGCACGGACCAACGGAAGATCCGCTTCCAGATCGATCTCGACCGTAATGTCGTCTTTTTCAAACTGCCGTCCGAAAAGCGCGATCGACGTCTTGATCGAGTCGGCAAAGTGTACCTGAGTCAGCTCGTGCGTGTTAGCCGACGCGAAGGTCAGCAACCCGCGGACGATCTTAGCGATGCGTTCGCCTTCGTCGATGATGCCGTCGATCATCTGTTGCTCGAACTCCGACCGCGGCGTTTCTTCGTCTTTCAGTAGCTGAGCGAAATTGATGATGCCGTTGAGCGGGTTGTTGATCTCGTGGGCCACGCCCGCGGACAGTTCGCCGACCGAAGCCAGTTTTGACGATTCGTAAAGCTGGCGCTGCATCTCTTCGCGATCCGCTTCGAGTTTCTTTCGCATGGACAGGTCACGAAGAGACATGATCATGACCTTCTCGCGGTCATCGGTCGAGAGCGGAGTAAAAGAGACTGAAACGGGCCGCCATTGGCCCTGCGGAGTCAGGACGTTCAACTCGTGCTCGCCCGATTGCTGGCCCACGTCGACTTGGGCGTTCGTAGTGTTCGTCCCAAATAGCTCGCGGATATCACGCTGAAGACAGTCGTGTTGGCGACGACCAAGAATCTCGCAAACCTGGTTATTTGCTTCAACCAGGTGGTAGTCCGACAGACGGACCACTCCGATTCCGTCTCTCGCCTGTTCGAACAGCGCGCGATAACGCTCTTCACTCGCTCGCAGTTGCCGTTGTTGGCGGTGGACCAGCCGAAGCAACAGCGTCACCACCAACGCGTCCACCATGAAAGATATGGCCACGTGCTCGACGCGCTGTTTAATGTCCCAGCGGCGCTGGACGTTAGCCTCGCCCGGATAATTCGTGTCGACCCAGGCGAAGAACGGCGGGCGTATCGTTAACTCCCACAGCGCAATCACGCCGATCGTCAGCAGTACGGTGAGACCGACGAAGAATATGATTACTTTATAATCGAACCTTCTCATTCAGACAGACCTCTGGAATCGTATCGTCCGTGTTTTCTAAGATGGGAGGGTGAAAACACGGATTGATGGAACATCTGGGTTCGCGCTAAGCTCTGGCATTATGACATGGCCATCACTACCGCTAGAAGAATGGAAGGACACCTGTGCCACATTGCACATGTGGACCCAGGTCGTCGGCAAGGTCCGTCTCGCGCAAACACCGCTCGTAAATCACTGGTGGAACGTGCCGCTTTACGTCTCCGCTCGTGGTCTTACCACGACCGCGATGCCCTACGGCGACACGTTTTTCGAAATGGAGTTTGATTTCGTCGATCACAAGCTCGTGACCCAGTGCAGCGACGGCGCCACGGCGACCATCGACTTGCGACCGAAGTCAGTCGCCGCTTTCTACGCCGAAACCATGGACATGCTGCGGCAGCTTGGTCTGGAAGTCCACATCTGGAAGATGCCCGTCGAGATTCCGGATCCGATCCCGTTTGATCAGGACGAGCAGCACGCGTCGTACGATCCGGAGTATGCCAACAGGTTTTGGCAGGTTTTACGTGCGTCGGAGAAGGTAATGCAGGAGTTTCGTTCACGCTTCATCGGCAAGTGCAGTCCGGTGCATTTCTTCTGGGGCAGTTTCGATCTTGCCGTCACGCGCTTCTCCGGCCGACCCGCGCCGCCGCGTCCCGA